>CACMRY010000060.1 GCA_902616205.1 uncultured Pelagibacteraceae bacterium | reverse complement strand
ATTTGAAGTTAAAAATATCACGGATTTTAAGATTAAATTAATGGGTGTAACAGTTTTTTCAATAAAAAGTGAAGGTTTAGAAATCTACGAAAATGATCAATTAACTTATTTTAAATCAGATACACTACAAAATAATAAAAAAAAATTCGTTAAATTATTTTTTGATAAAGAAAATAAAAATTTTAAAATTGATGGCTCATCATATAAAGGTACTGAAAATTCAGATAGTATAGTTGGTAATTGGTGGAACCATAAGTTATTACAATCAGATACTCAAATTAGTCCACTTTCTGGAAGTATAAAAAAGCAGTCAGTAGAATTTATTAAGAAGGAGAAAATTAGACTTTATGGAAAAGAAATTAATGTTGAAAAATTTAGACTTAAATCCATTGATGAAAATCTCCCAAAAGATAAGAGTTTAGATTTTGAAATTTGGTACGATAAAAAAAGAGCAATGATAGTTAAAATTCGATATAAAAGATTAGGTACATGGGAGTACAGACTAAAAAAGGTTAATTAGTCATTTTTTTATATAAATCACTGGCGCTTATCCATCCATTTTCATAACGAGGGCCTCCAAACCAATCACCACAAATTCCAACCTTCAAAGAATTGCTCCAAAATGAATGGATTTCTAAGTTTTTTTTGTTTGCAGAATATAACCACCCATGAATATTTGTAAAATATATTTTATTAACATTAATCTTGGATAGTTTTTTAAATCTATTAATCAAAAAATTTGTAAATCTTTTTTTATTACTTTTATACTTTAAAATATTTTTATTAGCCCATTTAAACGTGCTTTGGATTGTCCAAAGATCGTATTTATGTTTAAATCTATTTTTACTATTCTCTTTTGCTGCCCACCCTATTACTTCGTCATCAAACAAGAAACTTGAAAAATTATTTTTAATTTTATTTGTTACAGTCATGACAGTGATATTTGCATCCATTTTTACATTTTTATTCTTAAAGAAATTAGGAAGAAAGTTTATTAATAGTTTTTTTGATTGGGCAAAAGGAATTGATATTATTAATATTTCATAATATTTAACATCACCATTTAAAAAACTTAATTTCCAATTTTTTTTTATCCTCTCAATTTTAAAGAGCTCATATCCAAAAATACAATTAATATTTTTTAATAAATATTTTGATATTGCATTATTTCCCTTTACTCCAATAAGTTTGGTATGTTTTTTATTCTCTAAAACTTTATTGCTATTAAACTTATGTGTACCTCGCCAATTTTTTAAAATTCGTTTTTTTTGCAAACTGTAACAGAATTTTTTAAATTTACTTGTTTTTGGAGATATATATTGAAGCCCGTGATCAAAACCAAAATTATTTAAATATCTTCTGTAAGAGCTTCTGCCGCCAATTCCTTTTGCTTTTTCATAAACATCAACTTTATATTTTTTAGACAGTAAATTGGCAATTGTCGAGCCAGATATTCCAGTTCCAATTACGCAGACATTTTTCACCTTCCAGCTACAATCATGCCCTCAACTAAAAGAGTTGGCGCATTAGTAGAGTATTTAAATTCTAAATCATTTGCCAAAGTAATATTTTTAAATATTTCCTTAAAATTTCCTGCAATTGTAATTTCACTAACAGGATATATAAATTCACCGTTTTCAACCATAAAACCATTTGCTCCAACTGAATAATCCCCTGTTACAAGGTTTGTGCCATGTCCAATTGTTTCAGTAATGTATAAATTTTTTTTATTAGATTTAAGTAGCTTTTCAAGAGGCATACTTCCATTTTCAAAATACAAGTTACTTGTACCACCACATCTCCCGTTTGATTTTAGATTTAATTTTTTTCCGTAATAAGTATCTACTAAATAACTTTTTAGTACACCGTTTTCGATTAATTTAAGATTGTTGGTTTCTACTCCCTCACTATCAAAATTTTTAGAGCCAAGTCCTTTTTTTATTTTTGGATCATCTATAACATTCAGGGATTTAGGAAAAATTTCTTCACCAATTTTATTTTTTAAAAATGATGTCCCTCTTGAAATAGCACCTGCAGATATTGCGCTAGATAAAACATTCAAAATACCTT
>CACMRY010000059.1 GCA_902616205.1 uncultured Pelagibacteraceae bacterium | reverse complement strand
ATTGGTTGGTAATATTGGAAACCCAATTTTAAAAGAAAAAAATATAAAAAAAAATACTATTTTTGTTATTGAGGCATCATCCTATCAAATCGACTACAGCAAATATTTTGAAACTAATATAGCTCTAATTTTGAATATAGCCCCCGATCATTTAGAAAGACATAAAACTTTTCAAAATTATATAAATGCTAAATTAAAATTAATTAAAAAACAGAGCAAAAAATCAATTGCGCTTATCGAAAAAAATAATGGGCTAATTAAAGATATTTTAAGATCACAAAAGGTTAAATCTAAAATAAAAGATGTAGACTTTAAAGAATATGATAGCTTTTATAAAAAAATAAATAATAATTATTTTAAAAATTTATCAAATATAAAAAATTTATCATTTGTATTAAAGCTTTCTAATATCTTAAAACTTGATAAATCAAAAATTTTAAAAGTAGTAAATAGTTTCAAAGGATTAAATTATAGACAACAGATTGTTTATAATAAAAAAAAATTTTTGATAATTAATGACTCAAAATCAACATCATTTTCATCAACAGTGCCATTGTTACAATCATACGAAAATATCTATTGGATTTTAGGCGGTTTAGCAAAGAAGGGTGATAAACTAAATTTAAATAAAAAATATTTTAAGAAAATAACAGCTTATATCTATGGAACTAACAAAGCATTTTTTTTAAATGTACTGAGAAATAAATGCAGATTGCATTCATCAAAAAATCTAAAGGATATTCTTTCTAAATTATTTTTAGATATTAAAAAAAATAAAAATGGAAAAAAAACTATTTTATTCAGCCCCGCAGCAGCTTCATTTGATCAGTTTAAAAATTTTGAGGAAAGAGGAAGATATTTTAATCAACTGCTTAAAAAATATATAAATGCATAGATTTTTTGAAAATTTTTATGATTGGTGGAAGAATATAGATAAATTTATCCTTTTTCTTATTTCAGTTTTATTTTTTTTAGGTCTTTTCTTCTCTTTAGTATCGACATCTTTAATTGCTTCTGACAAACTTGATACGAACTCATATTACTTTTTTATCAAACACTTAATTTTTATTGGATTGGGAGCTTCAATACTATTTTTTCTCTCAATTTTAAAAGAAGATATCTTGATTAAAATCTCATTAATTCTTTTTTTTATCACACTGGTGTTTCTTTTAATGGTTCCATTTGTGGGTATAGAAGTAAAAGGATCAAAAAGATGGCTTGATTTAGGAGTTTTACCACGATTTCAACCTATAGAATTGTTAAAACCATATTTTATAGTTTTAGTCTCAATTATGCTCTGTTTAAATAAAAATATTTTTTACAAATATTTATTAAGTGGCATTGTTCTTTTGCCAGTTATACTTCTTTTAATCTCACAGCCCGATCTTGGCCAGACGTTATTAATTACCATGGTATGGTTAACACTAATATTTGTTTCAGGAATAAACATATATTTATTCTTTTTGTTTTTTATTTTTACAATATCAATATCAACATATTTAATATTTTTTGTATCAAAGTTTGAATACATAAAAATAAGACTTCTATCTTTTTTGAATACTAGTAGTGGAAATAATTACCAAGCGGATCGAGCAAGTGATGCAATTTCTGGTGGAGGATTTTTTGGTAGGGGGATCGGTGAAGGAACATTAAATTCAAAAGTTCCTGAAGCACACACAGATTATATAATCTCTGTTATATCAGAAGAGTTTGGAGCTATTATTGTTATTTTGATAATGATTTTATATTTAGTTTTCTCTTATAATGTGATCAAAAAAATTAATAATACTATTTCAGAAAAAAATAAATTAATCTTAATTGGATGTGTAACATTGATATTGTTACAAACATTTGTACATATTGGAGTAAATATTAGATTGTTGCCTACTACTGGTATGACCCTGCCATTTTTAAGTTATGGTGGCTCATCTATAATTAGTACAGCTTTAGTTTCAGGTATAATACTTAACTTAACAAAAAGAAGATTGTCAGAGGTATGACAAAAATATTAATCGTAACTGGTGGCTCAGGTGGCCATGTAATACCCGCTCTTACAATTTTTGATCATTTAAA
>CACMRY010000058.1 GCA_902616205.1 uncultured Pelagibacteraceae bacterium | reverse complement strand
ATCAAAAGATGTCAAAGGAGTTGTTATAACTAAAATTGCTCAAGACAGCCCTATTAACTATCTAGAAACTGGCAACATCATTGTTGAAGCTCAAAAGAAAAAAATTAATACAATAGGTGACTTAGAAAATATTGTAAAAATGGCTACAAGAAGTTCAGAGAAAACTTTACTAATAGCAATTTATAACAACCAAAATCAAAGAAGATATATTGGTGTTAAATTAGATTAATGGACCTTAAGTCCAAAATCATTTTAATCTCAGGACCCACAGCATCTGGTAAATCAAATTTTGCGATAAGTCTTGCTAAGAAAATTAAAGGAGAAATTATTAATGCTGATAGTATGCAGGTATATAAAGAACTTCAAATTTTAACTGCAAGACCTAAACAAAAAGATTATCAAAAAATTAGACATCACTTATATGGTTTTTTAAATGTCACAAAAAAATTTTCAACAGGTGAGTGGCTAAATCATTGTCAAAAAAAAATAAAAGAAATTCAATCAAGAAATAAAATTCCAATACTTGTTGGTGGAACAGGACTTTATTTTAAAGCGCTTACTGATGGATTGGTCAAAATTCCAAATATTCCTCTTAAAACTAGAAACAAGATAAGAAATTTACAAAAAAAAATCGGACAAAAAAAATTTTATTTAAAACTTTTGAAACTAGATCCTAATATTAAAAATAAAATTATTGAAACCGATGTTCAAAGATCAATGAGAGCATACGAAGTAAAGTATCATACAAAAAAATCTTTATATGATTGGTTTAAAAATACAAAATCAAAGTTTCAAGATGAAGTATTTTTTAAAATTTATATCGATTATCCAAGAAATGAACTGATTGAGAGAATAGCTTCTAGATCAGAACAAATGTTAAAAGATGGAGCAATTAATGAAGTCAAAAGAATTTTAAAACTTAAAATTAAGAAAGATAATAGCTCTAACAAGGTAATTGGTATTGCTGAGATTAAAGAACATTTAGAAAAAAAATTAGATCTCAATGATGTTATTGAGAAAATTACTATAAAAACAAGACAATACGCTAAAAGACAAAGCACTTGGGCTAGAGGTCAGATGTCGAACTGGAATATAATTAGCTCCAAAGACCTAAAAAAATTTTTAAAAAAATCTAATTTGAACACTCTTAAACTTGACCTTTAAGCACAACTTCAGCTAGATTGGTTGAATGCCAAAATTATTTTCTGGAGCTGAGATAGTATTTAAATGTCTTGAAGATCAAGATGTATCTCATATTTTTGGGTATCCAGGCGGCGCAGTACTTCCGATATATGATGAGTTAAAAAATCATAACTCCGTAAAACATATTTTAGTAAGACACGAACAAGGTGCAGGTCATGCTGCTGAAGGTTATGCAAGATCTACCGGAAAGCCAGGTGTCGTTCTTGTAACATCAGGACCAGGTGCAACAAATGTAGTTACAGCATTAACAGATGCATATATGGATAGTATACCTTTAGTTTGTATCTCTGGACAAGTTCCAACACACTTAATTGGAACAGATGCATTTCAAGAATGTGATACTACAGGTATTACAAGACCATGCACAAAACATAATTGGTTGGTAAAAGATATAAACGATTTAGCAGAAGTTATGCATAAAGCTTTTGAAGTTGCTACAACAGGAAGACCAGGTCCAGTGCTTGTTGATATTCCAAAAGATATTCAATTTCAAAAAACACTTTACAAAAAATTTAAAAGAAAAAGAAAATCAAATGGTGCAAGTCATAATAATTTTAGTCAAGATAACATTGATGAATTAGTTCACCTAATGAGCAAAGCAACCAAACCCATTTTTTATACAGGTGGGGGTGTTATTAATTCAGGTCCTAAGGCTAGTGAATTACTTAGAGAATTAGTTTATACAACCGGTTTTCCAATAACTACAACACTACAAGGATTAGGATCTTTTCCAGGTGATGATAATCAATTCTTAGGAATGCTAGGAATGCATGGAACGTATGAAGCAAATAATGCAATGTATGAATGTGATTTGATGATCAATATTGGTGCAAGATTTGATGATAGGATTACAGGGAAAATAGATGAGTTTTCTCCTAAATCTAAAAAA
>CACMRY010000057.1 GCA_902616205.1 uncultured Pelagibacteraceae bacterium | reverse complement strand
TGGAGTTTACTCTGTAAATGTGAAAATAGAAAAAAACAAAAAAATTTTTAAAGGGATAGCAAATCTTGGCTTTCGACCAACTTTTAATCAAAAAAAAATATTGCTAGAGGTAAATTTATTTAATTTTTCTGGAAATCTTTATAATAAAAAACTATCAGTAGATTTTAAAAAATTTATAAGAGGTGAAAAAAAATTTAAAAATATAGACCAACTAAAGAAACAGATTAATAAAGATATTTTATCTGCAAAAAAATAACATCCTATGAGCAAAGAACATATAAATCTCCCAAAAACAGCTTTTTCAATGAAGGCCAACTTACCAGTAAGAGAGCCTGGTATTTTAGATTACTGGCAAAAGATTGGCCTTTACAAGAAATTAAGACAACAAAGTAAAGGTAAAGAAAAATTTGTTCTTCATGATGGACCTCCTTATGCAAACGGAAATATTCATATGGGAACAGCTTTGAATAAAATACTAAAAGATATAATTACAAAGTTTCATCAGATGGATGGTAAAGACTCGGTATATGTCCCAGGTTGGGATTGCCATGGATTGCCAATAGAATGGAAAATTGAGGAACAATATAAAAAAAATAAAAAAAACAAAAACGATGTTCCAATTATTGAGTTTAGGAAAGAATGTAGAGATTTTGCAACCAAATGGATAGGAATTCATAAAGACCAATTTCAAAGGCTTGGTGTAATTGGTGATTGGGAAAATTATTATTCTACTATGAGCTTTGATGCCGAGGCTCAAATAGTAAGAGAACTTGGAAAATTTTTAAAAGAAGGGAGCTTATATAGGGGATACAAACCAGTTCTCTGGTCTACAGTAGAAAAAACTGCTCTTGCAGATGCTGAAGTTGAATATATGGACCATGTATCCGATACAATTTATGTAGAATTTCCGGTTGTTAAAACAAATTTTAAAGAGATAGAAAAATCAAATGTTGTTATATGGACAACCACACCTTGGACTATACCTGCAAATAAAGCTTTAGCTTACAATCAAAGTTTAATTTATCTATTATTGGAGATTGATAACAAAAAAAAAATTATAATTGCAAAAGATCTCTTAGAGTCTTTCAAAAAAGACACTAATATTGAAAAAACAAAAATTATTAAAGAGTTTTCTGGAAAGGAATTCAAAGGGACAATTTGTAGTCATCCATTTTATACGATTGGGTATGATTATGAAATTCCCATGTTAGAGGCGAGATTTGTAACGACTGAACAAGGAACTGGAATTGTACATTGTGCACCGAGTCATGGTCCAGATGATTTTAATTTATGCCTCAATAATAACATTAAAGCTGTTGAAACAGTTGATGATGACGGGAGATATACTAAAAATATTTTGCATTTTGAAGGGCTACACATTTTTAAAGCTAATAGTGTCATTATAGACAAATTAAAAGAACATAAAAAACTTATTGCAAATGGTAAATTAAATCACTCGTATCCACATTCATGGAGATCAAAAGCTCCATTAGTTCATCGTGCTACCCCACAATGGTTTATATCGATGGAAAGTCATGAATTAAGATCAAAAGCATTGAAAGCATTGGATGAAACAATTTTTTATCCAAGTAAAGGAAAAGAAAGAATTAAGTCAATGATAGAAACCAGACCTGATTGGTGTGTTTCAAGACAAAGAGTTTGGGGAGTGCCTTTACCAATTTTTATATCAAAGAAAGATGGCAAGGTCTTAATTGATGATGATGTTTTTGAAAATATTGCACAGATTTACGAGAAGGAAGGTTCAGATTGTTGGTTTTCAGATGATTATCAAAAATTAATGGGGAACAAGTACAAAGCTGAAGATTTTAATAAACTAAGTGACATTGTTGAAGTATGGTTTGACAGTGGGTCCACTCACTCTTTTGTTCTTGAGAAAAGAGCTGATCTTAAATGGCCAGCATCTATGTATCTAGAAGGATCTGATCAACATCGAGGATGGTTTCATTCATCACTATTAGAATCCTGTGGCACGAGAGGTAAAGCTCCATTTGAAAGCATTTTATCCCATGGATTTGTGGTAGACGGAAAAGGTCTAAAAATGTCTAAATCGCAAGGAAATGTTATAGCGCCTGAAGATATTCTAA
>CACMRY010000056.1 GCA_902616205.1 uncultured Pelagibacteraceae bacterium | reverse complement strand
AAAAAAATCATTCAACAATCAATATGGAGTTCCATTGTCGTTATTTAATATTGATAAGAAACATAAAGTTGGAGTGTTTGAAATTGGAATGGATAAGAAAGGTGAAATTAATAAGTTGTCTAATTTAATTAAACCCAATATTGGAGTAATAACAAATATATCATATGCGCATATCAAAAATTTTAATTCATTAAAGGGAATTGCAGAGGCAAAAGCCGAAATTATAAAAAATATCACTAGTGGAGGCATGATCATCTTAAATGCAGATGATGTTTTTTATAATTTTTTTAAAAAGAGGGCATTAAATAGAGGATTAAAGATAATTTCCTTTAGTATTAAAAATAAATCAGATTTTCAATTTTTAGATAATAAAAAAAATAGAATAAAAAAAATTGTCGAAATAAAATCAAATAATAAAAAATACAAATTTAAAATAAATAGAGATTTATATAATTATAAGCTTAATTTAGCAGCAGCCGTTGCAATAATTTCGAATTTTATAAAAATCGATAAATTGAATAAAAATATATTCAAAGATTACATTCATCCATCAGGTAGAGGCAACTTAAAAAAAATTAAAATTAAAAAAAAGACAATCCAATTAATTGATGAAAGCTATAATTCAAACCCATTATCACTGAAATTTTCTATTGAAAAATTTGATAAAATTGAAACACGAAATGCTAAATATTTGCTGCTTGGAGATATGTTAGAACTTGGTAAATTTTCAAAAAAATTACACTCTGATATTGCAAATAATATTAATAAAACTCAAATATCCAAAGTTTATGTCTATGGCAAAGATATAATTTATACTTTCAACAAATTAAGAACACAAAAGAAAGGCAAAATCTTTAAATCTAATAGTGAAATATTAAGATTTATAAATAATGAAATTCATAATAATGATTATCTTATGGTGAAAGGATCAAATTCGACCGGATTAAACGAAATAATTAAAAAATTAAATTAATTTATGCTTTACATTTTATTATCAAATTTAGTTGATACTTTTAGTTTTTTTAATGTCTTTAAATATCTGACTGTCCGAACAGGATTATCAATGTTTACTGCAATGATAGTAGTATTTATAGCTGGCGGACCATTTATTAGATATTTCTCATCAAAAAAAATACACAATCCGATCCGAGATGATGGTCCAGATGAACATATAGTAAAAAAAATTGGAACACCTACAATGGGAGGGGTATTAATATTGTTTGGTGTTTTTTCGGGTGTCCTTTTATGGGGAGATTTATCAAATCCATATAATTGGTTTCTTATTTATATTGCTGGTACATTCGGACTGTTAGGTGCCTATGATGATTACAAAAAAATAAAATTTAACAATTCAAGTGGCGTTTCTTCTAAATTTAAAATTTCTATTCAAATATTTTTAGCAGTTGTTGGGATATTAATTTTATATTATTCAGGTGTATCAGATGAAATAGAAAATCTATATTTCCCATTTTTAAAAAATTTAGTTATTAATTTAGGTTGGTTTTTTATACCATTTTATATTTTTGTACTTGTGGGCTCATCTAATGCTGTTAACTTGACTGATGGTTTAGATGGTTTAGCAACAGTTCCAGTAATACTCGTAGCATCATGTTTTGCATTGATAAGCTATGTTTCTGGAAACATGGTTTTTTCAGGTTATTTGCAAATTCCTTACATAGAGGGTGTTGGAGAGGCCTCAATATTTTGTGGTGCAATAATAGGAGCGTGCCTTGGTTTTCTTTGGTTTAATGCACCACCTGCAAAAATTTTTATGGGTGACACTGGGTCACTTTCTTTAGGCGGGTCATTAGGGGCTGTTGGAATAATAACAAAACATGAAATTGTTTTAGCTATTACAGGTGGTTTGTTTGTTTTGGAGGCTATATCTGTAATTGTGCAGGTTATTTCATTTAAATTGACTGGAAAAAGAATTTTTAGAATGGCTCCAATACATCATCATTTTGAAAAAAAAGGATGGCCAGAGTCAACTGTTGTAATTAGATTTTGGATTATATCTATAATTTTAGCATTAATAGGAATTGCAACTCTAAAATTGAGATAATGAAATTAAAAGAAAATTTTTTTTATAAAAAAAAAATTTTAATTTATGGATTAGG
>CACMRY010000055.1 GCA_902616205.1 uncultured Pelagibacteraceae bacterium | reverse complement strand
TTTGAAAATGAATGGCAATCATTTCGAACAAAAGAAAGCGAAATAGAGTTCGAAACACCATATAGATCAATAGTTAAAGGTAAAAAAATAGCCGTAAAAGTAATTGATATTTTTGGGAATGATACAATGAAAATTTTAGAAATTTAATTATGCCTCTAACTAAATCACCATTTGAAATTGTAAATCCTAAAGAAAGATGGATTCCAACTGTTAAAAAAGAGTTAAACAAATTTTTACCTCCTCTAGTGCTTAAAATTAGAGAGGAAGTTTTTGAATGGCGTGAACAAGATTACAAAGGTTCTTCTAGTACTACAAAAGCATTACTTAAATGGTGGTTTGATACAGAGCATGAAAATTTTAAATATTATTTTGCTCAACGTGAAGCTGTTGAGACAATAATTTATTTACATGAAATAGCTAACATTAGAGATAAAGATCAACTTTTTGATAATTACAATTCATCATTAGAAGTTACTCAGAAACATTTCACTGAAAATTGGTTAAGGTTAGTAACCAAAATGGCAACTGGAAGCGGTAAAACTAAAGTTATGTCTCTACTTATTGTTTGGAGTTACTTTAGTAGAGTTTATGAAAATAAAAATGAACTTAGTTCAAACTTTTTAATAATCGCACCAAATATTATTGTTTTAGATAGATTGAAAACTGATTTTGATAACTTAAATATATTTAGAAACGATCCTTGTATACCAGATGATGGTATTAATAATCAAAATTGGA
The DNA here is from genome assembly GCA_902616205.1 of uncultured Pelagibacteraceae bacterium. Lineage (GTDB taxonomy): Bacteria > Pseudomonadota > Alphaproteobacteria > Pelagibacterales > Pelagibacteraceae > Pelagibacter. The sequence goes on along the minus strand of CACMRY010000055.1, from coordinate 1,389 downwards.
AAATAGATTTTTTTAATGATGTTGAAATACATGTCCAAAAACAAGCAAGAGTAAAAAAAAATAAGGGAAATATTTTTTTAACAAATATTCAACAAATTTATGCAGGAAGAGAAAAAGCACCAAGTTTAGATGATGAAGATTTAACAGATTTTTTTTTTGGCAAAAAAGTCAAAAATAAACTTGAAAATACTGTAGACCTATTAAAGTTAATTAAACAAGTAGATGAACTGGTAATACTTAACGATGAAGCTCATCATATTAATGATGAAGATCAAGTTTGGTACAAAACAATTCAAAACATACATAATAGCTTATTAGCTAACAATAGTAGGTTATCACTTCAGTTAGATTTTACCGCAACACCAAAGCACAAAGATGCATCAATTTTTGTTCAAACAGTTTCTGATTATCCATTAATTGAAGCAATTCACCAAAATATTGTTAAAAATATTGAAGTACCTAAAAAGATTTATAGAGATGAATTAAAATCATTACCTTCAACCAAGTTTTCTGAAAAGTGGAGACAGTTTATTGATTTAGGCTATGTAGAATGGAAGAAAAGTTATGATGTTTGTTTAGAAACAGAGAAAAAAGCTTTGTTATTCATTATGACCGATGACACAAAAAATTGTGATGATGTTGCAAGTTATTTAGAAAATAATTATGACGATTTAAAAGGGAGAGTTTTAACCATTCATACAAATAGAAATGGAGACATTGTTGAAAATGAAAATGCTCCAAAAAAATCAAAAGAAGAATTACAAGACCTCAGAAAAGAGGCCAATACAATAGATAATATTGATAATAACAAAGTAGTTATAGTTTCTGTTTTAATGCTTAAGGAAGGCTGGGATGTTAACAACGTTACAACAATTGTAGGTTTAAGGCCTTTTGCTAAGCCTAAAATTTTACCTGAACAAACTTTAGGACGTGGTTTAAGAAAAATGTATAGAGATCAAAATTTATTAGAAAGATTGACTGTAATTGGAACTCCAAATTTTATGGAGTTTGCCAAAGATTTAGAAAAGGAAGGAATTAAAGTTAAAGAAATAGATGTAGGAGAGGATATTCCTCCATTTTTTATCACATCAAAAGTCGTGGAAGATGAGAACATAAAGCAAAAGCTAGATATAGAATTCCCACAAATTATTGAAAAGGTTTTTAGAAATGATGAATTAATTAAGACTATAGATGTAAGCAAATTCAAATTTAAACCTTTGGAGTATAAGAACATAGATTTGATAAAAAAAATGAAAATAGAATGGGAATTCACTGTAAGCAAAGAAACTAGCAGAATTGAAGAGTATGAAAGAAATTATGCATTAGATGTTTATAATATTTTAGGCGCTTTTGCCAAAGAAGTGAGCGCTACTTTCATCAAAAACAAGA
>CACMRY010000054.1 GCA_902616205.1 uncultured Pelagibacteraceae bacterium | reverse complement strand
CGAGGCAGTCAAAAATTCCATCGCAGGAAATATATTACTAAGATCGTTTCCTGGAAGATTTACTTCTCTTGCTTTATAAACTCCAGTAGCAATTAAAATTGCATCATGTTTTTCATTCAACTCTTTTAAAGTAGCATCTTTACCTACCTCAAAGTTGTTTACGAATTGAATTCCACCTTCTTTTAAAAGTTTAATTCTTCTCTCTACAACATGCTTTTCTAGTTTGAAATTAGGGATACCATAAATCAATAGTCCACCAGATCGATCATAACGATCATAAATTGTAACTTGATAACCTTTTTTTCTTAATTCCTCTCCACAAGCAAGTCCTGCAGGTCCAGCCCCAATAATACCAATACTTTGATTAATCTCATTGATTACTTTTATTGGCTTTACCCAACCATTTTCCCAAGCAGTCTCTGTAATATATTTTTCAATTGATCCAATAGTTACAGTGCCGTGTCCTGATTGCTCAATAACACAATTGCCCTCGCACAACCTATCTTGGGGACATATTCTCCCACATACCTCTGGCATGTTGTTAGTGCTTTGTGATAGTTGATAAGCCTCTTCATGTCTGCCTTCAGCTGTTAACTTAAGCCAATCAGGTATATTGTTGCTTAACGGACAGTGAACTTGACAAAATGGGACTCCACATTGTGAACATCTGCTTGATTGCTCATTTGCTTTTCCTTTAATAAATTCTGAATAAATTTCATTAAAATCCTCTTTTCTAGAGTTTTTGTCTCTTTTAGGTGGGTTTTGTTGACCTATCTCAACAAACTTTAACATTTTTTCTGACATTGGAGGGGAGGTATATACTATTGTTAAAGGAGGATAAAGAAAATATAGGTCATATTTACTGACTAATAATTTCCATTTCATTATAAATTTTGCGATTTTTTCACTTTCAACATACTTGATATGCAATTTTGTAATTGCTTTATTTTGGTTAGAATTTGATTATTTATTAATTTCTTGATGATTTCAAAATACATAGAAACTTCCATATTAGCAATAATTCAAGGTTTCTTTGAATTTATTCCAGTCAGTTCTTCTGCACACTTAATTTTAGTTACAAAAATTAATGATTTTCAGGCAGCTTCACTACAATTAGATATTTGTCTTCATCTTGGTTCTTTATTAGCAATAATTTTTTATTTTAGAAAAGACTTAATAAACATATTTGAAAATAAATCTTTAGCTGTTTTAATATTATTAGGATCAATTCCTCTAATTTTAGTTGGTTTTATTTTACACTCAACTGGTATTATAGAAAAATTAAGATCTATAGAAGTTATTGCGTGGACAACTTTGCTTTTTGGATTACTTCTTTTTTTTGCTGACAAACAGACTATTAAAAAAAAAATTGATTTAGATCTTAATTTAAAAAATGTAATTATAATTGGTTTATTTCAAGCCTTAGCTGTTATACCTGGTGTAAGTAGATCAGGTGTGATTATAACAGCCTCACGTTTTTTAAATTTTGATAGAATTGATTCCACCAAAATCGCCTTTTACTTATCTATCCCTGCCCTTGCAGGAGCAAGTGTTCTTGGTATAAGTGATTTAATAAGTGATGAAATCAAATTTGATTTCGTTTTTTTATTATCTATACTTTTATCATTTATAATTTCTTATTTAACAATTAAATATTTTCTTATTTTTGTAAGTAAATTTAGTTTAAACCTGTTCGTTTATTATAGAATTTTTCTAAGTATTATCTTATTTGCACTTATTTACCTTTAAACTTTCTTAACGGCTGAAGGAGCAATCTGTGATATAATCACTGCAAATAATATTAGGAAGCATCCAATAATATTATCCAAATTTAAAATTTGATTAAGGATTATCCAGCCTGCAAGTGCCGCAAAAATACCTTCTAATGAGTATATTATGGCTGCAGGGGCTTCATCGATATTTTTTTGTGCATACATCTGAAGAGTAAAAGCAACACCACCTGATAGAATTCCAGCATAAAGTATAGAACTGTATTCTAAAAGTATTTTTTGTATATCTATTTCCTCAAATACATAAGCAGCTATTATAGAAAGTGAGAAAACAAAAATAGACTGTAAAGATGCATAAAATATAGGTAAATCAAATTTTTTCATAAATTTTCCCGCAAAAATTATGTGCAGTGCCCAAAATAAAGAGCACAG
>CACMRY010000053.1 GCA_902616205.1 uncultured Pelagibacteraceae bacterium | reverse complement strand
CAAGTAATAGAGAAAGCTTGTTACCTGTTGCTGTTGATGGAACTTTGAGGGTCTTAAATGCAGGGTTAAATGCTGGTGTAGAACAAATAATTAAAACCTCCTCAATCGTTGCAATGTTTAGAAAACCCAATAGAACCAACCCTTACACATTTGGAGAAAATGATTGGTCCGATGAAAATTGGATTGAAGGTGTAAGTGACTATTTTTTATCAAAAACAAAAGCTGAAAAAGCAGCTTGGAGATTGATGGAGAGCAAAGGGTTAAAAAATAAATTAACTACAATTAATCCTGGAGGAGTATTTGGTGATGCATTAGATAAAAAAGGTGGTACCTCAATTGAATACATAAGACAATTTATGAAAGGAAAATTTCCAGGAGCACCAAAATTTGCAATATTAATCTCTGATGTTAAAGATATAGCAAAAGCTCATGTCGCGTGTATAGGAAATAACAAAGTTGGGGGAAGAAGATTGATAGTTGGAAAAGATGTTAAGAGATTAGTTGAATTATCTCAATTAATTGCTGAGGCAATGCCTGAGTACAAAAAAAAACTTCCCACAAAAGAATTGCCAAATTTAATGGTTAAATTAATTAGCTACATAGACTCTAGTGCAAAAACAATGATACCCGATCTTGGAATACTGATGCAGACAGATACATCGTATGCAGAGGAAATATTAGGCTTTAAATTCAAACCAGCTAAAGGGTGCATATCTGAAAATGCTAAATCAGTTAAAAGGTTAGGATTAGTGTAATTTAAACTAGACTGTCACAAAATTCTTTTAGCCTTTGCATTGCTTTTTCTAAATTGCTCATTGATGTAGCATAAGAAATTCTAAAAAAACCATCTAGACCAAATGCTGACCCCTGAACTACAGCAACATTATTATTTTCCAACAAAGACTGAACAAAATCAGTATCATTTTCTAATTTTTTTCCTAATTTATCTTTTTTTCCTAAAAGCGCCTTACAATTTGGGAAAACATAAAATGCTCCATCAGGTTTAATACAACTAATTCCATTAATTTCGTTTAATGAATTCACTACAAAATCTCTCCTTTTCTGAAAAGCTTTTGATCTAATTGATATAAAATCTTGATTACCATTCAAAGCTTCTACGGCTGCAGCTTGACTTATAGAAGATGGATTTGTTGTGGATTGCGATTGAATTTTTGCAATAGCTTTTATTAATTCTTTTGAACCTCCCGCATATCCAATTCTCCACCCTGTCATTGCATAAGATTTACTAACACCATTCATGGTAACAACTTTATTTTTCAATTCTGGTATTTGTGCCATTGTAAAAAATTTAAAATCCTCATAAACTACATGTTCATAGATATCATCACTCAAAATATTTACATGAGGGTTTCTTTTTAAAACCATTGCTAAATTTTTTATCTCTTGTTCAGAGTAGCAAGCACCTGTTGGATTTGAAGGTGAATTTAAAATTAACCACTTAGTGTTATTGGTTATTACGCTTTCCAAATCTTTAGCTGTAAGTTTAAAGCCTTGATCCTCTGAGCATTCAATTACAACAGGATGCGCTCCAGCTAATAATACTATATCAGGATAGGACACCCAATAAGGCGCTGGGATTATAACCTCATCATCTTTATTTAATGTTGCCATCATCAAATTATAAATTACATGCTTACCACCAGCACCTACTGTAATTTCATCAGTATTATAGTTTATATTATTTTCTCTCTTAAACTTTTCTGAAATAGCTTTTTTTAATGCTGGTGTTCCATCAACAGCAGTATATTTTGTGTCACCATCTTTTATTGCTTTAATAGCAGCATCCTTTACGTTATCTGGAGTATCAAAATCGGGTTCTCCCGCTCCAAGAGCAATTACATCTTTGCCAGCTGCTTTCAATTCTCTAGCTTTTTGAGTTACTGCAAGCGTGGGTGATGGTTTAATTCTTTTAAGACTGTCTGATATAATGCTCATTGAAATATTATATTATTTTAATACGCTGTTTAATATATGCAAAATACTTATCAAGATTTAATTACAGATATTCAGAGCAAAAATCCTGAAATAAGTGGAAAACTTGAAGGTGGAAAAAAATTCAAAATTAAGTCTGATTTTAAACCTGCAGGAGATCAACCTGAAGCGATTAAAAAATTAGTTAAAGGTGCAAAAAAAAATGAATTTAACCAAGTATTACTTGGTGTTACTGGCTCAGGGAAAACTTTTACTATGGCAAAAGTTATCGAGGAAACCAATAGACCTGCTTTAATCCTTGCACCAAACAAAACATTAGCAGCTCAACT
>CACMRY010000052.1 GCA_902616205.1 uncultured Pelagibacteraceae bacterium | reverse complement strand
ACTTTGATGCCCCTTCACCATCTGCCGCAACTCTCTTAGCCAAGTTCAATAAAACTTCATGAACTGATTCTTTAAAATCATGTAATTTTTTATCTTTATGGCCTTTAATTTCAGGATTATTTGCTTTATTTGTCGCAAAAATTGATACCATATCGTTGGTGCTGGTATCACCGTCACAAGAAATTGCATTAAATGTAGTTTCAATAGTGTCTTTAAGAATATTTTTTAAAATTGATGATGATAAATTTGCATCTGTAAATACAAATCCTAATGTGGTTGCCATATTAGGAAATATCATACCAGAGCCTTTAGCAATGCCATAAACCTTTATTGGTATGTTGCCTATTTTGCACTCTGACATTGCTAGCTTGGGTCTGGTATCTGTTGTTTTAATGCCAGAGGCTGCTTTCATCCATATTAATTTATTTTGATTATATTTAATATTATCGACTAAGTTAGGAAGTGAATTTTTTATTTTTTCTAAAGGAAATTTTTCACCAATGGTACCCGTACAAGCAAAAAGTATACTGTCAGAACGAATAATTTTTGGATACTCTTCATCTTGTTTTTGTTTACTCGTCAGTTTTTCAGATAAATCTAACGAAAGTATTTTTAATGCATCATATCCATCTGATCCAGTAAGAGCATTTGCATTTCTAGTATTTATTAATAATGCATGTATTTTTTGTGATTTAATTTTTCTATTCCACTTTATATTTTCTGATACAACACTTGATTTTGTAAACAAAGATGCATGATTAGCTCCATTTCTAAAATAAAACATAACTAGATCATCTCTTTTTTGATTATACAAATTTGCCGAAACTGCAGATACTGATACTCCATCTAAATGGTCTAAATCTTGAAAATCTGCAACTTTTGCGTTTTTATTTCGAGCATCAAAGAAGTTGTTTATGCCTAAAACCATGATATTTAATTTTTCAAAAAAATTACTATATATTTACTAACTACTGTACATTAAAATGTTTAATCCGTTAAATCTATTATCTAAAATAATTAAAAGTGGAAATCAAAAAGAGCTCGATAGAATTGGCAAAATAGTTAATCAGATTAATGGTTTAGAAAAAAAATTTGAAAATATTGATAATTCTGATTTTCCAAAAAAAACATCTGAACTTATTTCGAGACTAAATGATGGTGAAAATATAAACCAAATATTGCCAGATGCTTTTGCCTTAGTTAGAGAGGCATCAAAAAGAGTTCACAATGAAAGACACTTTGATGTCCAATTAATTGGTGGTGTAGCTCTCCATGAAAACAAAATTGCGGAAATGAAAACAGGTGAAGGGAAAACTTTGACTATAACTTTAGCAGCTTACCTAAATGCATTAGAAAAAAAAGGTGTACATATAGTAACTGTAAATGATTATTTAGCTAAACGAGATAGTCAAAATATGGGTGAAATATACGAATTCCTAGGTTTAAGTTGTGGATTTATTAATACTGGCCAATCTGACTCAGAGAGAAAAGAAAATTATATGAAGGATATAACTTATGCAACTAATAGTGAACTAGGTTTTGATTATCTTCGTGACAATATGAAATTTTCAAAAAAGGACATGGTTCAAAGAGAGCATAATTATGCTATCGTTGATGAGATAGACTCCTGTCTAATTGATGAAGCTCGAACCCCTTTAATAATTTCAGGTGCTGCAGAAGATAAAACTAGTCAATATATTGCGATTGATAAACTTGTAAAAACTCTTAAGTCTGATGACTTTGAAGTTGATGAAAAAGATAAAAATATTCTTCTTACAAATAAAGGTATTGATAATATTGAAAAAATATTTTCAAACGCTGGTATATTGAAAAATAATAACTTTTATGACCCTGAAAACCTACATCTTGTTCATCATGTCAATCAAGCATTAAAAGCTAATCATTTATTTCAAAATGGGCGTGATTATATAGTTAAAGATAATCAAATAATTATTATTGATGAACAAACTGGAAGACAGCTTCCAGGCAGAAGATTTGGAGATGGACTACATCAAAGTTTAGAGGCAAAAGAAAAGTTAGTAGTTAATGCTGAAAATCAAACTTTGGCATCTATAACCTACCAAAACTTTTTTAAACTTTATAAAAAAATATCTGGTTGTACTGGAACAGCTCAAACTGAGTCTGAAGAGTTCTTTGAAATCTATAATTTGCCAGTAGTATCAATACCTACAAATAAAGAAATGATAAGAAAAGATTGGAATGATCAAATTTTTAGAACTTTAAAAGAAAAGGACGATGCAATAATTGATAAAATAATTGAATGCAATCAATCTGGCCAACCTTTGTTAGTATTTACTGCAAGTATAAATAAATCTGAACACTATTCAGATTTGTTAAATAAAAAAGGGATTAA
>CACMRY010000051.1 GCA_902616205.1 uncultured Pelagibacteraceae bacterium | reverse complement strand
GCTATGTTCATCATCACTACCTTGGTTTCTAGCATAACTTGAAGATATTGTGAGAGTGTCTTTAACTATATAATCAAATCCAAATTCTGTCATTATCCAGTGTGAGGAATTATTTGATCCTTTGTATGTATAAATTGTGCTTGTATCTGAAAGATAATTTATTTTTGCCTCTGATGTATCACTAAAGTCTAATCCATAGTCAATTGTGCCAAAAGTTTTAAAAGAAGTGTATTGAGATTGAATTAGATTATTAAATTCAAATCCTAATGTTAATAAACCACTTCTGATAAATTGACTTGAGTATGAAAGAGCATCTGTTCCTGTTTCAGTATATGCGCTTAATTCTGTATAACCCAAATCAAGACCAATTGTAGGAATTATCTCAATGCTACCTTTTTGAAGAGTTCTGCCATAATTAATCGTTCCAAATACTTGCTCGCCATTTCTTGAACCAGTTAGTCTATTGGTATCTTTTTTTCTAATTAAATCAGTTTCTAAAAATCCAAAACCAACTGATCCTTCTATAAAGTTCTTTTCATTAATTGGTTTGGATCCATACCATGAGAAATGATAATTTTCTGCATCTACAGAGGTTCCAGTTTTTGTAATATTGCTATTGCTCATGCCGTATTGGAACGCATAGCCGTAAAATTGATTTTTACTTACTTTTTTATCAATCCCAAATGCAAAACTATTTGATTTTATTTTTCTTGAGTTAGTATTAAGATCATCACCTATTGTAGTCACACTATACATACCTTCGCTCCATGAAGACCATTTTTTAGGTAAAACTTTTTCCTCAATTTTTGATGAAATAGGTATAGGATTTGAATAAGCTTTAATTAAACTTGTTAAATAATAATTTCCAGTTAATTTAATTTTAGCATTTTGATTAGATAGGTTGTCAATATTTCTATTTCTTCTTAAATATTTTAACCTATTTGAAACTGGTGCAATTGAATTTTTTAGAACAATGTTAGATATATCTTTTTGAACATTTAAAAGTTCAACTAAATTTTTATCCTCCAAAGGATTGGATGATGTTAAAACTCTAAAACTTATATCACCTGCTGTACTTATACCCGCATAACTATTACTCGAAGAATCATCAAATGCTGTGCTATCAATTAAAATGTAATATTCAACTCCACTTTCCAAATCTGATGATGGGTTTACTGTTATTTGAGATGAACCTGATCCACTTACTTGTCCACCTGTTACATCAATTTCTTCCACTAAAGTACCATCAATGGATTTGTAAATTGAAATATTTCCACTTTCAGCATCAACACTTTCACTAAAGTTTAAAATTATATTGGTATCTGCAGCAACACCAGTAGCATTATCTGCTGGTTCAGATGAGGTTAATGATGGGCCTGTGGTATCTACAGTTGTAAAACTTAAGGCAGTTGTTGAACTAATACCTGCATAACTATTTCCAGACACATCATCAAAAGCAGTGGCATCAATTAAAATATAATACTCTGTTGAACCGTCTAAATTTGCTGAAGGATTAATTGTAATTTGCGCAGTCCCCGACCCACTTACCTGACCGCTTGTAACATCTATAGTTTCAACAATTGAGTTATCTGAAGTTTTTTTAATTGTTATATTTCCACTTTCTGCATCAACACTTTCACTAAAGTTTAAAACAATATTTGCATCTAACGCAACTGCAGTTGCATTATCTGCAGGCACAGATGAAGTAAGAGTTGGATCAGTACTATCAGGGGTGCCAAAAAACTCCAATTCATTTATTTGATGCTGACTTCCAGATTTGACGGAAGTTACATGATACCGGAAATGTAAGTAAGCATCTGGTGTAGCAAAATCATCTCCGCCCCCGCTATACTTAAGAACTTGATTACGATCTGACCAAGGTGAGGTACCATCGTTGCTATAAGTAAAAATATCTGTCCAATTGTTTCCATCATTTGAACCTTGTATTTTCCATTGATCAGGATCTCTATTACCCACATCATTTCCTGATGCTATTGTGAAGGAGTTTAAAGTGTAGGCTTGCGAAAATTCGACAGCAATCCATTGAGTTGGTGCATTACAACACCATTTGTTATTAGAAGAACCAACTTTATTATCAAATACATTATATGAGCCTTCTGCAGTCCATTTTGGTTCACTACTTGCACTAATTGATGACCAATTCCAATTTGTATGTGCTCCATCTACTCCATCATCCTCTGGATCCGTAAGATCACCACCCACTAAAGCACTAGCTCCTGTTCCAAGAATCTCTACAGAATTAGAAACATTGTTCCAACTTAAAATAAGAAAAAAAAAAATTATTCTAATAAGAAATGAGTTCATATTTCTGTTCTATATAAAAGCTACAATTCTAATATAATTTTTAAAATATTACAGTTTGAATCAGACATAACAGGGATATCACTAAAATATTGCAAAAATAATAAGATATTGATTTGGAGTAATATTTAGATATATGAATTTCTCAATT
>CACMRY010000050.1 GCA_902616205.1 uncultured Pelagibacteraceae bacterium | reverse complement strand
GGGACTAAATCGGTAGATTTTGCATATCTTGCTAAATTAGCATTACAGGCTAATCCAAAAGCAGTAATTAAACCAAAAAGGTCACCATAGAAATTACCAATACTTAATGAGTCGTAGAATATGTAAACACATGCTGTAAAGGTGATGATTGCTCATGGATTGCAAATGCAATTGATGGGCATTAGATCTGTTCTTGAGGGTTTTAGTGTTTTAACAACCGGTATCTTTATGTCTGGATACTTTGTGGGTTATTTTGTTGGGTCGAAAACTACTCCTAATTTTGTATCAAAAGTTGGACACATAAGAGTATTTGCAGCTTTTGCATCACTTGCATCTTTAAGTGCGTTGTTAGCTGTTGTTTATGTTAATCCAATAATGTGGACAGTAAGTAGATTTGTTACAGGAATAAGTTTAGTCAGCTGTTATGTGGTAACTGAAAGTTGGCTAAATGACAGAGCTACAAATAAAAATAGAGGACAATTACTTTCAGCTTACATGATGGTTTTATTTTTTGGCTTGGCAATTGGTATGTTATTGCTAAATGTCAGCGAACCTCAAAACTACGAACCATTTATTTTAGTATCTGTATTATTATCTATTGCACTTGTTCCAATTTTATTAACAAAAAGACCTGCCCCAAAATTCAAAAAAATAGAAACAATAAGTATAACTGAATTATATAAAATTTCGCCTCTTGGGGCTTTTAGTTCTTTTTTTACTGGTGTAATACACGCTGCATTTTTTTCTTTAATTTCAGTTTATGCGACTCTTGCAAAATTATCTCTTTTGGAAACTTCAGTGCTTTTATTTATTGCAACAATAGCCGGTGTGCTAGGTCAAGGACCTATAGGATATTTATCTGATAAATATGATAGAAGAACAGTGATAGTTGTTACAACTTTTGGGAGTTCTGCCTTAGCGCTTTTATCAATTCTTACCGCAAATGATCCATTACAAAATATTTATTACATGAATGAATTAGCCTTTAGAAAAATAATATTTTTTATAGCTGTTGGATTATATGCAAGTTTATGTCTTCCATTATTTTCTTTAAACCTTGCGCATACTAATGATTATGTTCCAAAATCAAAATTTGTAGCAGCAGGAGGTGGTTTGCAATTAATTTTTGGATTTGGAGCAATCAGTGGTCCAATTCTTTGCTCTATCTTTATGGGTTGGTTTGGCTTAAACGGTTTTTTTGTTTTTTTAATATTAATTCACAGTTTAATCGGAGCATTCGGAATTTATAGAATGAGAGTGAGAGAAGCTGTTGAAAATCCAGACTCAACTTTTACCCCAATACCAGCAACTATTACTCCTGCAGGATTAGAGTTGGATCCTGATGCACCTGCAACACTAGATCAAAATTCAAGCAGTAATGAAACTCAAAAAACTTTTGGATAAAATTCAATTAATCTAGAACTTCAATTTTATCGCCAGTATTTATACTGGAAGATGTTAAAATCTGACATCTAATACCACCTTTTTTTAAAAATTCCTTTAAAACATTATCTTGATTCAATGTTTCATTAAGATGTCTGCAGGGTCTACATAAATCCATACCCTCAACTTCAACAGATCCAATTTTTAGTTTTTTTCCAACCAAATCATTCAGCTTAATTCCTTTGGTAATTATATTTCTTCTAAAATCTATATATGGAATATTTAAACCGTATTTAATATTGTAATAATCAATATTCTCAGACTCTATTAAAGATAATTGATTAAATGGGTCGTTAAATTCTTTGAAATGCCTATCCCCTACTATGCCTTGATTTGCAATTACTTTAATTGTCTTTACCTCTTGAATTTTTTGATTGTTTTTTTCTGTAATTCCAATTTTAATAACTTCGGGCATTCAAAATAGTATGACTTATCTTTCCTCAAATCAACTTCAACAATACAAGGATGAGGGATTTGTTTCACCTATAGATATTTTTTCAAAAGACAAAGCAAAAGAAATTAGAGATGAAATTGAAACTATTGAAAAAAAATTGCCTGGAGAATTAGAAAAAGCAGGAAGATACAATGCACATCTTATCTCCCCTTTGCTTGATGAAGTAACTCATAATTCAAAAATATTAGATGCAGTACAATCCTTAATTGGTAAAGATATTCTTGTTTGTGGAACAACGTTATTTATAAAAAATCCAAAAGAAAAGGGATTTGTAAGTTATCATCAGGATGCAAAGTATATTGGATTAGAGCCTTATAATTGGGTTACTGCATGGGTTGCCATAACAGACTCAAATGAACAGAATGGATGCATGAGAATGTGGCCAGGATCTCACAAAGATATACTTAAAGATCATGATCAAAAATTTAATGAGGGAAATCTATTAACTAGAGGTCAAACAGTAAATGATGTTCCCGAACATGAAACGAAGGCCTTAATACTGTCTGCAGGACAAATGTCACTACATCATCCTAAAACGGTGCATGGTTCTGGTTTAAACAAAAGCGATGATAGAAGAATAGGTTTTGTTATAC
>CACMRY010000049.1 GCA_902616205.1 uncultured Pelagibacteraceae bacterium | reverse complement strand
TTTCTTGTTTGAAGCTCTTCATAAAGAAAGTAACCACACAAAATCAATATTAAAACAACTAAAACTGAGATAAGAGATTTTCTATTATTAATAAAAAAATTCTTAATTCTTTCGTTACGAGTATTGGTATTTATAATATCTATTTCTTCGTCCATTAAATCATGTTCCTTAAAACGTACTGTAAAATGCCACCATTTTTATAATATTCCAATTCATTTTTAGTGTCTATTCTACATAACATTTTGATTTTTTTAATATCTCCAGATTGATATTTAAATTCAACTTCAACCTCTTCTCTTGGATTAATGCCTTTTTCAATATCAATTATTGAAATAAGTTCAGATCCCTTTAAGTTTAAATTCTCTCTATTCATATCACCGACGAACTGTAAAGGTAAAACTCCCATTCCAATTAAATTTGATCTGTGGATTCTTTCAAAGCTTTCAGCAAGAACTGCTTTAATACCTAAAAGTTTTGTGCCCTTAGCCGCCCAATCTCTTGAAGATCCTGTACCGTATTCTTTTCCACCAATAACAACTAAATCAGTTCCTCTTTTCTTATATTCAACTACAGCATCATAAACAGGCATTATTTTTTCCTCTGGATATAATTTTGTAAATCCACCCTCGGTTCCTGGTGCCATTTCATTTCTAATTCTAATATTTGCAAAGGTTCCTCTCATCATAACTTCATGATTTCCTCTTCTTGAACCGTAAGAGTTATAATCTTTCGGTAGAATTTGATGTTTCATAAAGTATTCACCTGTTGGACTTTCTTTTTGAATAGAACCTGCTGGAGAAATATGGTCTGTTGTGACACTATCTCCTAAAATTAATAGAGGTCTTGCATCTTTTATTTCTTTAAATCCTTCTGGTTCATCAGAAAGATTATCAAAGAAAGGGGGTTTCTTTACATATGTTGAAGTATCTTCCCAATTATAAATACTGCTTTCTTCTGTTTTAATTTTTTGCCATTGTTCAGGTCCTTCTGAAACATTTGAGTATCTTTTAATAAACATTTCGGCATTTAAAGATTTTTGTAAAGTATCTTCTATCTCTTGATTTGTTGGCCAAATGTCTTTCAAGAAAACATCATTGCCTTCTTTATCTTTTCCAAGTGAATCTTTGTATAAATCTTTGTTCATAGATCCAGCAATTGCGTAAGCAACAACTAATGGTGGTGATGCTAAGTAATTTGCTTTAACTAAAGGCGAAATTCTTCCTTCAAAGTTTCTATTGCCAGATAAAACTGAAACTGCATAAATATTTTCATCTTTAATTGCATCAGAAATATTGTCAGGTAATGGACCTGAATTTCCTATACAAGTAGTGCAACCATAACCTACTAAATTAAATCCAAGTTGATCAAGATAAGTATTTAAACCTGCTTTTGCTAAGTAATCTGTTACAACTTGTGAGCCTGGAGCTAATGATGTTTTAACCCAAGGTTTTGTTGTAAGTCCTTTTTCAATTGCTTTTTTTGCAAGTAAACCTGCTCCAATTAAAACACTTGGATTTGAAGTATTGGTACAAGATGTAATTGCTGCAATTACAATATTTCCATCTTCTAAATTATAATCCTCTCCACTAACTTTTGCAGAACTTGGTTCTTTCTTTTTAGTTATTTCCTCATAAACTTTTTTAAAGTTTGAAGATGCTTCGGTTAATAAAACTTTATCTTGCGGTCTCTTTGGGCCAGATATAGTTGGAACCACTTTTGACATATCTAAAGAAACTGTATCAGTAAATTCAATTCCATCACTCGCCCACAATCCCTGTTCTTTTGCGTAAGCTTCAACAATATCTACTGTTTGTTTATCTCTTCCTGAAAAGTTTAAATATTTTAAAGTTTCATCATCAATCGGGAAAAATCCACAAGTTGCACCATATTCTGGCGCCATGTTTGCAATGGTTGCACGATCTGCAAGGGTAAGATTTTTTAAACCTTCCCCATAAAATTCAACAAACTTTCCGACAACTCCTTTATCTCTTAGCATTTTAACAACTGTTAAAACTAAATCTGTTGCAGTAGTTCCTTCTGGAAGTTTATTAGTTAATTGAAAACCAATTACTTCTGGAATAAGCATTGATATTGGCTGACCTAACATACCAGCTTCTGCTTCAATTCCTCCTACTCCCCATCCTAAAACTGACAAGCCATTTACCATTGTAGTATGACTATCTGTTCCAACTAAAGTATCTGGAAAAATATAATCTTCATCTTTGTATTTTTCTGACCAAACAACTTTAGATAAATATTCTAAGTTTACCTGGTGACAAATTCCTGTTCCTGGAGGAACTATTCTAAAATTATTAAATGCTTGTTGTCCCCACTTTAAAAAAGAATATCTTTCAGAATTTCTATTGAATTCAATATCTACATTTTCTTTTAAAGAATTTGCACTTGCAAATTTATCAACTTGAACTGAGTGATCTATTACAAGATCTACAGAAGATAAAGGGTTTATGGTATTTGGATCTTTATTTTTTTCTTTAACAGCTTCTCTCATTGCAGCAAGATCAGCAACTGCTGGAATACCAGTGTAATCTTGA
>CACMRY010000048.1 GCA_902616205.1 uncultured Pelagibacteraceae bacterium | reverse complement strand
CTGTTCTCTCTTCAACAGTTCCTTCAATTGCTTTGCAAGGCTTTGTTTTATTGATGTTAGCTTTAGTTGTAATTGGAACACTCATGGACATTATTCATAAAAAAAACGTGAAGTACTTTTTCAATAACGCTAAGAAGGCAAAAAAAGCTGCAAGTAGAGAATTGAGTTTTGGAGAAAAAACAGCAATTATTTCAAAAACTGTTGTTCATGATATTGGAACAACATCTGAATTAGGATTAGGAAAAAGAAGAGTAGCACATGTTTTAGGAATGTATGGAACAATACTATTTTGGATTGGCTCAGGAGTAATGATATTTGGTTATTCTTCACCAAATGCAATCACTCCATCTATATGGCCAATTATTTGGCATGTAGGTGCTATATTAACATGCCTTGGAGCTTACTGGTTTTGGTTTTTTTTTAAGAGTGGATGTTTCTGCTGAAGCACACTCAGTTTTTAGAATTATTAAAGCAGATTTATTTGTTTTAGCGTTAGTATTATCATCGACTTTTGGTTTAGCGTGGTCCTACTTTCAATATTCTGGTTCATCAGGTTTAAGTGTTTTATTTTTAGTTTTGTTTGCAGTTGCTAATATAGTTTTATTTGGTGGTGTTTATTGGTCGAAATTTGCTCATATGTTCTATAAGCCTGGTGCGGCTATTCAAAAAAATTTAGCAGAAGCTGATGGTTCAAGAGATAATTTACCTCCGCCAGCTGAAGCCCCAGAACAATATGGTCTTGGAATAAAACGTGAGGCACCAAAGCACTATTAATATGATTGATAAATTTTTTAAGAAAGGTAATAAATAGATATGTCAACATTTGTATATATGACGAGATGTGATGGTTGTGGACATTGTGTAGATATTTGTCCATCAGATATCATGCACATAGACGAGACTATAAGAAGAGCAAAAAATATTGAACCAAATTTTTGTTGGGAGTGCTATTCATGCGTAAAGGCATGTCCAAATCATGCAATTGATGTAAGAGGATATGCAGATTTCGCGCCTATGGGTCATAGCGTAAGAGTTAGAAGAGAAGAGGAAAAAGGAACGATCTCTTGGAGAATTAAATTTAGAAACGGAACAGAGAAAAATTTTGTATCACCAATAACAACTAAGCCTTGGGGAAAATTTATTCCAAAATTGTCTGAAGCAGACACTCCAAACCAAGGAGAAATAAATTCACAAATTTTATACAATGAGCCACAAGGTTTAAATACTGAAAAAGAACTACCAACCTTAGATAAAAATTCATTTAAGCAAGGTGTTTACTATTAATGGCTAAACACAAAACAATTATAGAAGAATGTGATGTTCTTGTTGTCGGCGGAGGTATGGCCGGTACAGGTGCAACATTCGAAGCAAGACACTGGGGAAGAGATCTAAAAATTATCTGTGTAGAGAAAGCAAATATCGATAGAAGTGGCGCAGTTGCTCAAGGTCTTTACGCTATTAACTGTTATATGGGAATGCAGTGGGGTGAGAACATGCCAGAGGATCATGTAAGGTACGCTAGAAATGATCTCATGGGATTAGTAAGAGAAGACTTAGGTTACGATATGGCTCGTCACGTAGACTCAACTGTTCATATGTTTGATGAATGGGGTCTTCCAATGATGAAAAATAAAGAGACTGGTAGATATCAAAGAGAAGGTAAGTGGCAGATAATGATCCACGGTGAAAGTTATAAACCAATTGTAGCTGAAGCTGCAAAAAAATCTGCTGATAAGATTTATAATAGAATAATGATTACTCATCTTTTAAAAGATGAAAAAAATCCAAACCGAATAGCTGGAGCTGTTGGTTTCAATGTCAGAACAGGAAATTTCCATGTGTTTAAGTCCAGAACTGTTGTTGTATCTGCTGGTGGAGCCTCACATATCTTTAAACCAAGAGCAGTAGGGGAAGGTATGGGAAGAACTTGGTATGCCCCTTGGAGTAACGGATCTGCATATGCATTGCCAATTCAAGCTGGTGCTAAAATGACACAAATGGAAAATAGGATTGTGCTGTGTAGATTTAAGGATGGATATGGTCCTGTTGGAGCATATTTTTTACATTTAAAAACATATACTCAAAATGCGAATGGCGAGAATTATGAAAAGAAATGGTATGATGCAACTAAGAAACTTGTTGGAGAATATATAGACCATCATCCAACCCCAACATGTTTAAGAAATCATGCATTTATTCAAGAAACAGCTGCAGGTGGTGGACCAATTCACATGGTTACCAAAGAAGCATTCCAAGACCCTCATTTAGAGACAGTTGGATGGGAAAATTTCTTAGGGATGACAGTTGGACAAGCAGTTGTTTGGGCATCTCAAAATATTGATCCAAAATACACTAATCCAGAGTTAACAACTTCTGAACCATATGTAATGGGATCTCACGCAACATGCTCAGGAGCATGGGTAAGCGGACCAGAGGATATTGCTCCTGATGAGTATTTCTGGGGATACAATCGTATGATGACAATAGATGGATTATTTGGTGCTGGAGATGCAGTTGGTGGAAGTGCACATAAATTTTCGTCAGGTTCATTTACTGAGGGAAGATTGGCATCTAAAGCAGCTGTTAAATATATTCAGGATAAAAAAGCTGATGATATTCA
>CACMRY010000047.1 GCA_902616205.1 uncultured Pelagibacteraceae bacterium | reverse complement strand
GAAGAAGTGTTAGATGAGACGATTGCACCCTGTTTTCTATTCTTAAAAATTTTTTCATAAATATTGTGCTTGATATCAATTCTTTCAACAACTGCCTCAACAACCCAGTCAGCTTCTTTTACTACGTCAAAATTTTCATTGATGTTTCCAACTTTAATATTTTCAATTTTTGTTTTATCCAAAAGTAAGGGTGGCCTCGATTTATGAATTCTATCCCTTGCTTTTTTTGATATTTCTGTTGTTAAATCTAAAAGAGTTACAGGTATATTGGCATTGCAAAGATGCGCCGCAATTCCACTACCCATTGTGCCAGATCCAATAACAACTACTTTTTTTAATATCCATAATTAGAGAACTTGTATTGAATTAACCAAAAACTTGAAATAAGACAAATTTCCTGATTAATTAAATTTGTAAGCTATATAAATTAACACAATATTAAAGAGAAAAATGTATAATTCAGTAATCGCTGGTTACTCCAGGTCTCCTTTTGCTATGGCTAGTAAAGGAAAATTAATACATGTGAAACCTGTTAATCTTCTAGCTGAGGTAATCAAAAACCTAGTTTCTAAATCAAAAATTGATCCTGACGATATTGAAGATGTGGTAATAGGGTGTGCTTTTCAAGTTGGAGAACAGTGTTTTAATATTGGAAGATTAGTAACTTTTTTTATCAGATTTTGATATTAGGGTACCAGGAATGACTGTAGATAGATGGTGTGGTTCTTCAATGGAGGCAATTCACATTGCCGCTGGAAAAATAGCACTGGGATCAGGTAAAGCGTTTATTTGTGGTGGAGTAGAAAGTATGACAAGAGTTAAAACTGGTTTTGATCCTTTGCCCTATCCTTATTCAGATAAAGAAAAACAAAACCCAAATT
This sequence comes from uncultured Pelagibacteraceae bacterium, assembly GCA_902616205.1. Lineage (GTDB taxonomy): Bacteria > Pseudomonadota > Alphaproteobacteria > Pelagibacterales > Pelagibacteraceae > Pelagibacter. Next base: position 2,658 of record CACMRY010000047.1, on the reverse strand, counting down.
TATATTTATCAATGGGAATTACTGCAGAAAATGTTGCAAAAAAATACAATATTTCAAGAACTGAGCAGCAAGAATTTGCTTTGGAAAGTCACAGAAAAGCAAACGAAGCACAACAAAAAGAGAAATTTGTTGGTGAGATTACTAAAATAGATAATTGTGAAAAAGATGAGAATATTAGACCTAATAGCACAATGGAAAAATTAGATAGTTTAAAATTAGCGTTTGATCAAAATGGAACTGTAACTGCTGCAACTTCATCTCCTTTGACTGATGGGGCTGCTGCAACACTCATATGTGAAGAAAATTTTGCTAAAGAAAATGGATTAGAAATTTTTGGAAGAATAAAATCTATTGCTGTTGAAGGTTGCGATCCAAAATTTATGGGATTGGGTCCAATTTCTGCTTCCAAAAAAGCTTTGAATAGAGCAAAACTTAGAATTGAGGATATAGATATTATTGAGTTAAATGAGGCTTTTGCTTCTCAGTCACTTGCTTGTATTAAAGATTTAAAAATCAATGAAAAAAAAGTGAATTTAGATGGAGGAGCTATTGCTTTGGGACATCCTTTAGGGGCAACTGGAGCAAGAATTACTGGTAAAGCTGCACAATTATTAAAAAGAGAGAATAAAAAATTTGCTCTATCTACTCAATGTATTGGTTTAGGGATGGGGATTGCAACTATAATTGAGTCTATTTAATTTTTATCTATTAATTCCTCTTAATCTCTCAGATCTTCGTCTTAAAAGTTCAGCGCTAACAAGAATTAAAGTTGATAGAATAATTAAACAAGTTGCAACAGCTAAAATCGTTGGGCTTAATTGTTCTCTAAGTCCAGTCCACATCTGAATTGGAATTGTCGTGTTTTCTAAACCTGCAAGGAACAACACAACCACCACTTCATCAAATGATGTTACAAATGCAAATAACCCACCTGAGATTACACCTGGTAGAATAAGTGGAAGTGTAATTTTCATAAAAGTATTTACAGGATTACTTCCAAGACTCGAGGCTGCTCTTGTAACGCTGTGATCAAAACCTGTAAGAGTTGCAGTGACTGTTATAACTACAAATGGTGTTCCCAAAATAATATGTGCGAGTACAATTCCAGTGTGTGTTGCGGCTAAACCAGCTTTTGCCATAAAGAAAAATATTGCAACACCAGAAATAATTAATGGAACGATCATCGGTGAAATTAAAGTTGCCATGATGATTCCTTTATAAGGCATGTATCTACTGCTTAAACCTAATGCAGCTAGAGTTCCTAATATGATTGATCCTATCGTTGCAAAAATTGCAATGATGAAACTATTTTTTTTGCAGCTAAACCCCAGGGATTTTTAGTTCCATAGATCATGTCTTTATACCATCTTAATGAAAAAGCATCTGGATCTAGATTTTTTCATACCCTCAGAGAAAACTAAAAATTCTTCTGCATTAAAAGATAATGGAAAAATTACAAATAATGGTGCTATTAAAAATATAAAAACACACGCACAAATAAATAAATAGGAATAATGCCAAACTCTGTAACGTGTTTCTGTATATTTTGGTAAAGCCATATTTATCCTAATTTAATGTTATCAACTCCAACTAATTTATTATAAACCCAGTAAACTACTAAAACACCTGTCAGCAACATTAGTCCCATTGCAGATGCAAAACTCCAATCTAATGTTGTCTTCATGTGATAGGCAATTTGGTTACTAATCAGTGTTCCAGAGGCTCCTCCAACTAATGCAGGGGTTATGTAATAACCAATTGCAAGAATAAATACTAATAAGCAACCAGCTCCAATACCTGGAATAGTTAATGGAAAGTATATTTTCCAAAAAGCAATAAACGGAGTTCCACCTAATGATTTGCCAGCTCTCATCAAGCTTGGTGAAATTGTTTTCATAACGCTATAAAGAGGAAGCACCATAAATGGCAATAAAATCTGGGTCATTGCAACGTAAGTACCTACTTTATTATACATCATCTCCGGCCTGTTATCGTCCGCAACAAGTCCTATCATTACAAAGAAATCATTAACTATCCCCTGCTGTTGCAATAAAATCATCCAACTTGCAGTTCTTACCAGCAATGAAGTCCAGAACGGCAACAAAACACAAATCATCAAAAGGTTGCTGTACTTCATAGGAAGTGTTGCAAGCAGATGTGCAATTGGATAGCCCATTAAAAAACTGAATAAAGTAACAAAGAAAGCAATTTCTAAAGTCCTTGACCATAAAATTCGATGAATTCTTCTGTCCTCCTCAACCTGCATGATATTTCCATCAGGACCATAATACATATCCATTCCTTTCAGATATTTTGCAGTTGTGTAAGGGGGTGCTGTTCTTTTTTATCGCCTGCCAATATTCAACATCTCTCCATCTTTTGTGAACTTTCATTATTTGTTCTTTAATACTTTGCCCCTCATCAATTTTATTTCTTTGAACTTGTCTAAATAGTTTTTTAATAATCGAATTAAATCCATTTTTTTCTTTATTTAATCTTTGGGCTAACTTTCCATGTTCTTTATTTTGAACTAAGATTTTAAAGTCTGAGTAAAATCCTGCGAAAACTTCCTCTGGGGGCATTTCTTTACCATCCCATTTTTCCATAGCAGTAAATGTTTTAGGTAACATGTTTGTTACCATCTTATCATCTATGCTT
>CACMRY010000046.1 GCA_902616205.1 uncultured Pelagibacteraceae bacterium | reverse complement strand
CAGCAGTAATTCTTAATGTTGATAATCTAAAATCTCTTGAATTTGCAATTGTCGAAAATGTTCAAAGAAAAGATCTTAACCCAATTGAGGAAGCCGAGGGATATCAAAGATTAATTAATGAATTTAATTATGATCAGGACAAAGTTGCGAAATTTATTGGGAAGAGCAGAGCTTATATATCAAATTGTATTAGATTATTAAGTCTTCCAGCTAAAGTTATACAGCACATTATCAATGACAAAATATCCCCAGGTCATGCCAAGATTTTAGTTGGCTTAGATAACTCTGAGTTATTAGCTGAGAAAATTATCAAAAAAAAATTAACAGTTAGGCAAGCTGAAGCTCTTGCTAGATTGGTAAAGAGCAATAAAAGTTCAAATAAATTAAAAGATCCAAATTCTATAGATATTGAGAATCAACTAAGTTCTAAAATTGGTATGAAAGTATCCTTAAATAATAAAAAAAATAATACTGGTACATTAATTTTTGAGTATAAAGGCGTTGATCAACTTGATCGATTAATCAGAATAATTAAGGATAATTATTAATAATTGCTGATCAAATCTGATACAAGATTAATTGAAGATGTATTTTTCTTGGTTAAAATCTCTAAATTAGATATTTCATAAATTTTTTTTTTAATCTCTTTTTCAGACCAATTTTTAATTTGTTGTTTTACTAAATCTTTTTCTTTCCAAAATATTGAGGGTTTATAAGATGAAATTACTTCATCAATATTTCCTTTTTCTTTTTGAATATTCTTTAATTTTAAAAGCCTTTTAGACCTATTTAGCAAGGTTCTTAGTATTAAAATGCAATCATCATTTACAAAATTATTTTCATTTAAAATTTTTGAAACCTTCATTTTATTTTTTGCTAAATAATTATCTACAAGTTCAAATATTCCATAATCTTCTGCAAGATTTGTTAAATTAAATATATCTTCTTGTGTGATTTTATTTCTTGTAAGTGTTAGAGCTTCCAGTTTTCGAAGCTCATTATTTAAATTACTTCTATCTCCTCGTGCTCTTTCTACAATTAAATTTATAGTTTCTTGTGAAATTTTTATATTTTTTTCTTTTATAAATTTAATTGCGAAAATATTTAAACTTTGGTTGTTGTCTTCGTAAAATGGTATACAGGCTAATTTTTTATCTTTCTCGAATAAAGCTCTTAGCTTTGATTTTTTATCTAGGTTTTCAGAATTTATTACTATTTGAACGTTTGATATATCCCTTTCTAAAAATTCCTCAATAAAACTTAGTATCTTGTTAGAACATCTTGAAACAATCATCATCTTTAACTCTGCAAATAATGATCCATTTATAAAACTTTCAATAATAGCATCGTTGTTTTCTAATACTTCTGACTCCTCATAACGTATTATTTCTCCTGAAAAATCTAATGAAATATTGGTTTTTATAACCTCTTCTTTAAAACCCTTATTAAGACCGTATAAAAGAATTGATTTAAATTTAGAAAATTTAACTTTATTAATCTCAAAAGATTTAATTATCATTAATTGTTAAATTTGTAGCTGAGTTAACTATATCTGAAACTAAGTTTTCAACTAAATTATCTTTTAAAATATCTTCTGATTTACTTAGCTCAAATTTATCTGATATGTTATTATAACTAGACCTTTGAGTTAAACTCCTGTTAACTAGTATTTTTCCATTTTCAGTTAATTTATAATTTAAATCTATTACAAGTTCCAAAATGTTAGGGTCTCCTTTAGAATCTTTAGATAGAATATTTTTAGTTTTCTTTGAATCTAAATCTACTTTAAACAATCTTTTTGTTCCATTAAGCACTTTCAATTTGTTTTCAATGATTGAATTGATTTGACTGTCGCCAGTTAAATTATCAGTTTGAATTAAAAAATTATAATCTGATCCAATCAAGATTGGTTTAAAACCACATCCATTTAAAAAAAATAATAAAATGAAAAGAGAAAGCAAGTTTAAAGCTTTTTTCATCATATTAATATATTCATCAATCTGTTCTTTACAAAAATTATTTTTTTTATAGATATATCCTTTAAATATTTATCCAACAGTTTATCCTTTTTAACAAGTTCAAATAATAATTCTTGTTTAATACCTTTTTCAGCATTTATTAATGATCTTTTTTTGCCATTAATTTGAATTACATAATCAATGTTTGTTCTTTCTAAAAACTTTGCCTCAATTTCTGGCCAAGAATTATTTTTATCATAATTCATTTCGCTTAAACATTCATTTATAAGATGAGGTAAAACTGGAGAGAATAAAATTAAAATTTTTTCATAGCATTCTTTTAGATCTTTTGAGTTTAATTCGTTTTCAAGATGTTTATAGAGAAAGTTATAAGTCTCGTACATATTTGCTATCATAACGTTATAGCTAAAGCTGTTAAGATTATGAGTAATTTTACTTATTAGTTGATTGGTAAATTTTTTTAAAACTATATCTTCTTTATCATTATGGTTTTCTTCAATATTTTTTTTAATTTTCTTATGTAGACCCCAAAATTTTTGCACAAACTTATAAGAAGATAACATTCCCTGATCAGACCATTGAACATCTTTTTCAGGAGGGCTATCTGAGAGTATAAAAAATCTTACAGCATCAGCACCATAATTATGAATTATATTTTCAGGGTCAATTACATTTCTTTTAGATTTCGACATTGATTCTGATGGTCCCACAATTACCTTAGATGAGGAATTGGTTTTAATATAATAATGTTTTCCATTAAGTTCTACTTCTTCAGGACTTAGCCAATTATTATTTTCATCTTTGTAGGTTTCGTGACAAACCATACCTTGAGTGAACAGACCTTCAAACGGTTCTTTAAATTTAAACTTATCATTATTGTAAGCTATAGATCTCATAAAAAATCTTGAATATAACAAGTGAAGAATAGCGTGTTCTACTCCGCCAATATACTGATCTACTGGCATCCAATAATTTATCTCATCTAAATCAAAACCATATTTATCATTTTTAGGTGAACAAAATCTCAAAAAATACCAGGATGAATCTACAAAAGTATCTAAAGTATCTGTCTCTCTAAAATATTTTTCCCCTTCAATATCTATGATCTTCCAGTTTTCATCGTTGTCTAATGGATTACCTTTACAATTAAGATTAACATTTTTTGGAAGTTTTACTGGTAGTTGATCTTTTGGAATTGTTTTAATCTCACCTTTATCATTATAAGCGATAGGAATTGGACATCCCCAGTATCTTTGTCTTGAAACACCCCAATCTTTTAATCTATAATTAATTTTTTCTCTTCCAATTTTTCTTTCTTCTAAAATTTCTATAGCTTTTACTACTGACTGGTCCGGCGCTTTCAGGTCATTCAAAAAATCTGAGTTTATTATTATACCTTCCCCAGGAAATGCCTCTGTTTTTACATCAAAATTTTCCACATCTTTTGGTCTCACAACAGTTTTTATTGAAAGGTTATATTTCTTGGCAAAATCAAAATCTCTTTGATCATGACCAGGACATCCAAATACTGCACCAAATCCATAATCCATTAACACAAAATTTGCAAAGTAAACTGGTACTCTTTCATTTTCTTTAAATGGATTAACAGCTTTCAAACTTGTTTTAAAACCTATCTTCTCAGCCATTGCCAAGGATTCTTCTGTAGTACCTGTTTTTGAGCACTCATCTTTAAACTTTATAAATTCAGGATCATTCTCGTAATGTTTCGATATTGGATGATCTGGCGAAAGTGCCAAAAATGAAAAGCCAAATAAAGTATCTGGTCTTGTAGTGAAACATTTTATTTCATTAACAGGTAAATCACCCTCTATTTTAAAATTAAGTTCACAACCAAAAGATTTTCCAATCCAATTTTGTTGCATAACTTTAACTTTATTCGGCCAATTTTT
>CACMRY010000045.1 GCA_902616205.1 uncultured Pelagibacteraceae bacterium | reverse complement strand
TGGAGATGCTGGTGTTGTAAGAGTGCATGGTACTACAAAAGCAGTAGCAGCGTCTGTAGATTCTTCTGCAACATACTGCTTTTCACATCCTTTAACAGGTGGAAAACAAATTGTAAGTGAAAGTTGGAGAAATCTAATATCTGTTGGTGCAAAACCATTAGCAATTACGAATTGTTTAAACTTTGGAAACCCAGAAAAAGAAAAAAATATGGGAGAATTTGTTGAATGTGTAGAAGGTATAACTGAAGCTAGTAAATATTTAGATTTTCCTGTCGTATCCGGAAATGTCTCTTTTTATAATGAAACGAAAGATAAAGGTATAAAACCAACTCCAGCTATAGGTGGAGTAGGATTAATTAAAGATTATCAAAAAATGATTACAATGGATTTTAAAAAAACAGGAAATATTGTTTATGTAATTGGAAAAACTGAAGGTCATTTAGATCAAAGTATATTTGCAAGAAATATTTTATTAGAAAAAAAAGGTCCTCCTCCTAGTATAAATTTATTTAATGAAAAAAATATTGGAGAAACAATATTACATCTTATTGATAAAAATTTAATTCAAACCTGTCATGATGTTTCAATTGGTGGAATTTTAACAGCAGTTTCTAAAATGTGTATTAGGGGAAAAAAAGGAATTAAAATTAATCCGTTTAAAGACTTAGTAAATAAGTATGAATATTGGTGAAGATCAGGGCAGATATATAATTGAAATTGAAAAAACTAATATTAAAAAAGTTAATGATTTGTTAAAAAAAAATTCGGTTCATTTTGATAATTTAGGTGTAATTGAAGATAAAAACTTAAGTTTTAATGGGGAGATCAATTTACCTATTGAAGAATTATCAAAGACACATAAATATTGGTTAAAGAACTACTTGGAAAATTAATATGGCGATGGATTTAAAAGAAATAGAGAATTTAATAAAAGAAGCAATGCCTGATGCTAGCATTGAAATACAAGATTTAGCAGGAGATGGTAATCATTATTCAGCTACTGTAACATCATCAGAATTTTCAGGAAAAAGTAAGATAGAACAACACAAAATGGTTTATAATTCATTAAAAGGTAAAATGGGTAACGAACTTCACGCATTAGCAATAAAAACTAAGGAGAACTAAAAATGGACCAACAAACAAATGATATGATCAAAAATGAGATAGAAAGTAATGAAGTATGTCTATTTATGAAAGGTACCCCAGATGCACCACAGTGCGGTTTCTCAATGGCGGTAACTAATATTTTAAAAATTCTAGAGGTAAATTTTAAAAGTGTTGATGTGCTAGCAAATCAAAATGTTAGAGAGGGAATTAAGGTTTATAGTGATTGGCCAACTATACCGCAACTATATGTTAAAAACGAATTTGTAGGTGGCTGTGACATAATAAAAGAAATGTATGAGAACGGCGAATTAGCAAAACTTTTTGAGACAAAAGGGATAAATTTTAAATCAAAAAATTAATTTAGAATTTACTAGTTAATTTTAAATTGAATTCATAATCAGGATTTTCAGTAAATAATTCATATCCAGAATCAAATTTAATCTCAAATCCATCTAAATTTCTTTTATAAACTAGTGAAGTTTTATTTTCATCTAGCTCCATTGCGTATTCCTCATCTTTTGAAACAACATATCCAGTTAAAAAATAAAAAGTATCGCTATGACTATTTTCACTTTGATTTCTCTCATAAAAAGCCATGAGTGACCAGCCATTATCTTTCAACAAATCAAAACCAATTTTTCCTTTTATACTTTCTTCCCCTTGCTGATCAATTGATTTAGTATATTTAGTATTTGGATCTGAAACATAGTTCAGTGAAACATCGGAGCTTGGACTTAAGTCTAAACCTAGCTCAAAACCAGCTGTGGGTCTAATAATGTAATTATCTTTAAAAACTTCCTTATTAAAAGTAAACCCACCATATATTCCAGCCGTCTCAACAGTTTGTTCATGGTAATTAATGGCATTAGAACCTGTTTCAGTGTAATCAGTTAATTTTGTATAACTTAAATCTAATCTTAAATTTGGGGAGATATTAACATTTTCTTTTCTAATAGTATTTATGTAATGAATTGATCCAAAAAAACTGTTTACCATTCCTGTCACCTGTTAAAGAATTATTATTCTTTACACGTTTATTTTTTAAATCTAATCTACTTGTACCTAAGATGCCCTCTATATAAGAATTTTCTTTACGATGAAAAGTTGCATATGTTGAAAAACTATACGCATCTACATCTAGGGTTGATCCATTATCCCCCACTTTGACATCATCTTTTGTGTACGTAATTGCATAACCATGAATTTTTTTCTGATCAATTTTTTTATCCCAACCAATTGTGATTGCGTTTGTGTCTATTTCCTTAAATGAAGATGTTGATGTTTCGCCTACTCTACCCACACTTATGCTTCCTTCGCTCCAAAAAAGCCAATCATCTTCTAATCTGGTTGGTATTTTATTTAAACTTACAGTTTGGGGTATTATATTTAATATTTTTTCTATTTTTGGATTAGCTATATTAAATTTAATTTTTTGGGCAGTTAAATCATCATCTGATTCATAACCTCTTATCCAATTAAGTCGGTTAAAAACAGGAGTTGTAACATGTTGTAAAACTTTCTTGGGTGCTTCAGTTTGAGCCTCTATTGAGGCAACAACATCTTTGTCATCAAAAGGATTAGATGCGCCTGTGCCCCCTGTTGAGAAATTATAAGTAGTTTTGCTAGAAATACCTCCATAGTTGTTTCTTGATAAATCAACTATAGCTGTTGCATCAATTAAAACATAATAATCTGTACTTTTTTCTAAAAAATCTGTTGGATCAATTGTTATCTGAGTTGTGCTAGATAAACTTACGTTTGATCCATTTATGTCAAATACTTCAACAACAGAATCATCACTTGTTTTTTTTAAAGTAATATTTCCTGTATTTAATTTTATTAGCTCACTAAAATTAAGTACTATGTTCACATCAGTTAATACGTTTGTTTCATCATCTGCAGGACTTGAAGATGATAGGGTTGGAACTGTACCAGGAAAATCTGCATCGTCCCAATCAGGGGTATTAACAAATGTTCCATCATTGTTATTTTTTTCTCCAAACAAAGTTGTACCTGAACCATTGTTTTCACCACTTACTTCAGTATCCATTGTCCAATACTCTTGAAGTGATCCTGCAGATGTATAATCTCCATAATTATCCCCTGCATATAATGTTTCACCCGAATTATATAATTGCACTATTTCAGCTGCAGAAAGTGTTGTATTCCAAATAGCAACATCATCAATTCGCCCATTAAAATAAAAATCAGGAGGCAATGCATCGTGTGGATGTTTATTTGTTCTTCCAGCACCGATATATAATGGTTTATCTGTATTAGCTAATAAAGATTCACTTGTATTTTCCTCGAGAAATACTCCGTCAACATAAAGCTTCATCGTGGTTGAAGAGTGATCGTAAGTAACCGTTTGCATGTGCCAAGTGTTTTGGACTATTCTTTCACTTGCATTTACTTGTGCCCAATAGCCTTCAGTAGATCCATGGCCATTCCAAAATTGCCATCTGTTGGCACTTGAAACATAAAGCATATAACCACCAGTTTGGTTACCATTTACAGTTTCTGATCTTGATGTAACCGCAGATCGATACTTGTTTGAATTAGTAAGCTTAACCCAAGCACTTACAGAAAAATCACCACTTGGATTCATCGTCGAGTCAAATGGTACGCTGACATATTCATTTGTTCCATTAAAACTAAGTGAATAATCTTCAGCAAAAATTTTACTTTGGCTTAAAAATAAAATTAAACAAATCAAAATAAAATAAATTTTATTTGATTTTAGATAATATTTAAAAGAAAAATATAAAAATTTATTCATTCAAGCCTAAATAAAAAATTATAATCAATATTTAATATTTTATAATTTCTTAATTG
>CACMRY010000044.1 GCA_902616205.1 uncultured Pelagibacteraceae bacterium | reverse complement strand
TTCTTTGGGATAACATTTTTCAATGAAAATTCTTGATCTTTTCTATAAATTACAATTACAGAAGGTTCTTTGTACGTAGGGTTTCCTGTTTTAGGATTTCTTTCAATTTGCCATTTTTTATTTAAAAATTCCTGATTAAGTCTTCTTAATTGTATATTGAAGTCTAAAGATGAATTACCTTTTAATTTTACAACTTTCCAATTCATTTTTTTTTGTTTCTTTAAATCATTTGATTTTAGAGATGTTGACTCGACATAATTTAAATTTGAAATTACAAAAACTGTATTTTTATGCTCAACAAATCTATCAGGAAGTTTCTCAAGGCCTAACCTTACATCTTCCATACTAATTTCTTTTGTGTTTACTAAAAGAGGTACATTTGGCATTTTTTGATGACATTGTCTCATAACATTCATCAACAATGATCCATCACCCATGCCTGCATCAAATATTCTAAGAGCAGGAAATTTTGGTTTTAGATTTTGAACTATTGGTTTGAGTGCATCTGAAATTTTATTTTTTTCGTTAGTGGTTGTTACAAAAAGCAGATATTTTTGCCTATTATCAAAAAACCTAAAATTTTTTTTCATTAATTTAATTTTTTTGCAGGGTAATGTTCTAATATGAATTGTTTTAACACTTTTAATACTCTGTCTGCCTCCTCAAGAAGCATCATATGACCACAATTATCTATAATTTCGACTCTACTATTATCTATTAAGTCGGCTAATTTTTTTCCTTCTTTAACAGGGCACATTTTGTCTCCTGTTGCAAGAATAGACAGGGTAGGTATCTTTATTTTTTTTGCAGCTTCGAAACCATTTTTATAATTATCGCATGCTCTAAAATCTACTCCTAGAGTGTTTTTAATAGTTCTTGATTTTGCTAACATCCCTCCTGTATTTATATGGTATAATCCCGGAACGGGATGGCCTCCAAAGTGTCCAGCTGGACCATGGGCCCAATCCATCATTAAGTCAACTGCTTTAGGATTATTATTTTCAGCGAGTGATAACAAGTCAGGATTCATTGGTATAGCTCCAGCACCACCCATTAAACTTAATGTTTTAATCTTTTCAGGATATCTAGAAGCACATTCCATTGTCACTAAACATCCTTGTGAATGACCTACTAAAGATGCCTCTTTGTAACCAACTGCATCTACCACATGGCTCACCCAATCTGCCATCTCCTCAATTGATTTTAAACTTTCTCCACCAGATAAGCCATGGCCTGGCATATCTATTGCTAAGACGCTGTATCCATGAAAAGCAAAATATCTTGTTTGCAAAACCCATGTCATGTGGGTTAAACCACTACCATGAACGAAAATTATTAGAGGTTTATTTTTGTCAAAAGGTCTTCCACCAGTAGAAGCAAAAACTTCTGAGCCATTTACCTGAAATTTCATTGATTTGAAACTAATCTTGGTTTTCTTGCGGCTCTAAATCCTGCTTCAAAATCATTTTTGATATCATCTATATCCTCAATACCAACAGATAGTCTAATCATATCATGAGATAATCCAGCAAATTTTAAAGTAGCTTCATCCATTTGTGAGTGTGTTGCAGACGCAGGATGTATTACTAGTGTTCTTGTATCTCCTACATTTGCTAAATGTGAAGCAAGTTTTACGTTGTTAATAAATGCTTCACCAGCTTCTTTTCCTCCTTTAATACCAAATGCTATCATTGATCCTCTACCATTAGGTAATAATTTTTTTGCTAGTTCATGATCAGGATGATCAGGAACACTTGGATGAGAAACCCAAGCAACACTCTCATGACCAGATAAATATTCAACCATTTTTTCAGCATTAGAACAATGTTTTTGCATTCTTACAGATAAAGTTTCAATTCCTTGTAAAACATTCCAAGCATTTTGAGGACTTAAACATGGACCAAAATCTCTCATTCCTTCTGCTCTAGCTTTCATTGTAAATGCAGTAGGTCCAAATTCTTCCGCAAATGAAAGTCCGTGATATCCCTCGTATGGAGTTGTCATTGTTGGAAATTTATCGTTTTGCATCCAATCGAATTTACCACCTTCGACTAAAATACCAGCCATAGATGATCCATGACCAGCCATCCATTTAGTTAATGAATGAACTACTATATCAGCCCCATGTTCAATTGGCTTACATAGGTAAGGTGTTTGATACGTAGCATCAACCATTAAAGGTATTCCAGCCTCATGAGCAATTTTAGCAATCTCAGGCATATTCATTAATTCATTTCCTGGATTACCAACTAATTCGCCGAATATACCTTTGGTATTATCTTGAATAGCTTTTTTAAATCCTTCTGTATCTCTTGGTTTTACAAAAGTGCACTTGATTCCAAATTTAGGTAGAGTAAGTCTAAATAAATTTACAGTACCTCCATATAATTGAGATGATACGACTAAATGGTCGCCAGCTTGGCATAAAGTCATTATTGTTAAAAATATTGCACTCATTCCAGATGAGGTTGCTAGTGCAGCAGTACCTCCTTCTAATGCAGCAACTCTCTCTTCAAGAACTGCGACTGTAGGATTTGAAATTCTACTATATATGTGTCCACCTCTTTCTAAGTTAAAAAGAGCAGCAGCATGATCGACATCATCGAATAAATATGAGGTAGTTTGATAAATTGGCACCTGCCTTGAACCAGCATTTTTATGTGGCTGATATCCAGCATGTAAGCTTAAAGTATCAAATTTATATGTTTTGGGTTCAGCACCTTTTTTTTTATCACTCATTTATTCTCCTATAATTTTTTAAATTAGACTTTGAAACCCGGAAACTAGCATAAAATATCAATTATAATAGACTTTTTTGTCTTCTAATAAATTGACAATAAACGTTTTTGTAAGTATTAATCCCGCACATCATGACAAAATTTGTTAAAAAAGCTGATATTCAATCAAAATGGTTTGAGATAGATGCGACAGATGCGGTTGTTGGAAGAATTGCTACCGTAGTGTCAAAGATTATTAGAGGCAAAAATAAAACTACTTTCACACCACATATGGACCATGGTGACTTTGTAGTAGTAAAAAACGTAGATTTAATAAAATTTACTGGTAATAAATTTCAAAATAAAAAATACTTTAGACACACAGGGCATCCTGGTGGAATCAAAGAAACTACCCCTGAAAAATTACACGATAAAAAACCTGGCGAAGTTTTAAAATTAGCAGTGAAAAGGATGTTACCAGTTGGAGCGCTAGCAAAAAAACAACTAGGTAAATTAAAAATTTATGCAGGATCAAATCATCCCCATGAAGCTCAAAATCCAGAAAAAATTGAGTTATCAAAATTAAATTTTAAAAATGTAGTTAGAAATTGAAATGGAAAATACCAATCAATCACCAAAAATTAAGTTAGACTTCAAAGATAGCAAATATGCAACAGGAAGAAGAAAGACCTCCATTGCGAAAGTTTGGTTAAAGAAAGGTACAGGGAAGATTTATGTAAATGGCAAAACATTAGACGATTATTTCACAAGCTCATCACATAAAATGCAAATCATGAGACCATTCGATATAATCAATCAATCTACAGAATACGATGTTAAATCAAAAGTTGTTGGCGGTGGTCATACTGGTCAGGCAGGAGCATTGGTTCATGGTATATCAAGAGCACTCCTTCAATTTGATGAAAATCTTAAACCTACATTAAGAAAAGAAAAACTTACGACAAGAGATTCTAGATCTGTGGAGAGAAAAAAACCTGGTAGAGCAAAAGCTAGAAGAAGTTTTCAATTTTCTAAAAGATAATATCTTTTTACATTACAACTGTTATATTGTTTTATGTCTAAGCTAAATGTTTTGGTATGCGGATCTACGGGATATATTGGAATTGAGTTAGTTAAAATTTTAGCAAGACATAAAAAAATTTATATTAAATACTTATGTGGAAATAGTTCTGTAGGTAAAAATATTTCATTTTATGATAAATCTTTATCTAAAAAAAAATTACCAATCATAAGAAAATTTCAAAGAAAATTATTGAGAGAGGTTGATGTTATTTTTTCAGCACTGCCAAATGGTGAAGCTCAAAAACTGTCTAAATTTTTATTAGATAAAAACCTACTCATTGATTTATCAGCTGATTTTAGATTAAAAAATAAAAATGAATATTTAAAATGGTATAAAATTAAACATAGCGCCCAAAAGTTAATTAAAAATTCAATTTATTCATTGCCAGAATTAAAGAAAAATCAGTTCAAAAATCAAAAAGTAATATCTTCACCTGGATGTTATCCTACTTCCATTTTGTTACCTTTGGCACCTTTAATTCAAAAAAATTTTATTTCGAACAGAAACATAGTGATAGATTCTAAATCTGGTTATTCAGGAGCTGGACGTAATGTTCATAAAAAATATAAAAATAAAAATCTTTATGAGTCTCTTAGCGCCTATGGAATTGCAAATCATAGACACAACTCAGAAATTCAACAAGAATTAGATTTATATACAAAAAAAAGAAATTATTTTGATTTTACTCCTCATCTGTCACCAATGTTTAGAGGAATTATTACAACTATTAATGTTGATTTAAAAAAAAATATAGATGCAAAAATAATACATCAGTACCTAAGTAAATTTTACAAAAAAAGTAAATTTGTTCAAATTAAAAAAATTAATTCTTTATT
>CACMRY010000043.1 GCA_902616205.1 uncultured Pelagibacteraceae bacterium | reverse complement strand
TCCAAAATCTTCTACTTTATTTCCAGTTCCAACAACTATTCCATTATTTGCTGCAGCAACTTGGTATAGTGTTGTCATCCTTAATCTTGCTCTAGAATTTGCCATACCATGTTCACTACCAAAATTGTCTAAAGTTCCTTCAAATGTTTTAAACAAACCATCAAGCTCCAATGTATGACCTTCTACGTTGCTAAAATTTTTTTTTAACCATTCTTGATGTTTTAAACTTAAATCATGTTGTGCTGATTTTTGTTTAATTGGCATAGATAAAACTATTGTTTTTAAACCTGTCATTGCACTTAATGTGCTAGATACTGAAGAGTCAATTCCACCTGAAATACCAATTACCAATGACTTAGCTTTATTAGGCATAGAATTTACGTAATTTAATATCCAATTTTTAATATGATCGACTTTATCTTTTGAATGCATAATATAAATATAGAAATAAAATTGAGTTTTTAAACGGCTAAGATGCCGCTTTAATTGCAGATTTGGAATACAAACTATTCTTTTTTATCTCATCTGAAATTAAAAATGCTAATTCAATAGCTTGATCAGAATTTAATCTTGGATCGCAGTGCGTATGATATCTGCTAGATAAGTCGGTATCAGATATTTTTTTTGCTCCACCTGTGCACTCTGTCACATCTTGACCAGTCATTTCAACATGCAACCCACCAGCGTATGAACCCTCTGCTTGGTGAACTGCAAAAACATTTTTTACTTCTTTAACAACATCATTAAATGGTCTCGTTTTAAATCCAGTTGACGCTTTAATAGTATTCCCATGACAAGGATCACACGACCATAGAACATTTAATCCCTCTTTTTTTATTCCTCTTATTAATTTTGGTAAATATTTCTCTACATTTTGATGACCAAATCTAGAAATTAAAGTTATTTTTCCTTTTTCGTTTTTTGGATTAATGGCTTCACAAATTTTAGCAATTTCATCTGGTTTTGATGTAGGTCCACACTTAATACCAATTGGGTTTTCTATCCCTCTACAAAACTCAACGTGTCCACCATCTAATTGTCTTGTTCTATCTCCAATCCATACAAAGTGAGCAGAAGTATCATGATATTCACCGGTTGTAGAATCTACCCTTGT
The DNA here is from genome assembly GCA_902616205.1 of uncultured Pelagibacteraceae bacterium. Taxonomy (GTDB): domain Bacteria; phylum Pseudomonadota; class Alphaproteobacteria; order Pelagibacterales; family Pelagibacteraceae; genus Pelagibacter. The sequence continues at coordinate 3,562 of CACMRY010000043.1, read as the reverse complement.
CATGCTTTCCTCAAATGGTAAATGCAGAGCTTCATGGGATGTCCAGAAGTTAACTGTATATAGCCTGTTATTAAAATCTGATGTAATTCCACACGCTTCCATAAAAGCTAATGCATCAGCAATTTTATCTTCTAATTCTTTGAATTTTTTCGATTGTGGGCTCTTCTTAATGTAATCTAAATTCCATAGGTGAACTTTGTTTAAATCAGCAAATCCACCTTTTGAAAAAGCACGCAAAAGATTTAATGTTGACGCTGACTGAGAATATGCTTTAAATAATCTCTTTGGATCAGGTCTTCTAGCTTTCTCATTAAAATCAATGGCATTGATATTGTCACCTAAATAGCTTGGTAATTCTTTATCACCCTGTTTTTCAGTAGGAGCGCTTCTGGGTTTTGAAAACTGTCCAGCAATTCTTCCAAGTTTTACTACTGGTAATGATGCAGAATATGTTAAAACCAAAGACATCTGAAGTATAACCTTAAACGTATCTCTAATATTATCTGGATGAAATTCCGCAAAACTCTCTGCACAATCTCCTCCTTGTAAAAGAAAAGCTTTACCATCAACGACTTCTGATAATTGATTTTTTAAATGTCTTGTTTCACCTGCAAAAACTAAAGGTGGAAAAGTTTTCAACTTGTTTAGAACAACGTCTAATTCCTTGTCATCATCATATATAGGTTGATGTTTTACGGGATAATTTCTCCAGCTATTTATTTTCCAATTTTTCATTTCAACTTGAAATTGTTTTAACAGACTTTTTTAATTATTCAACAGTAACTGATTTAGCAAGATTTCTTGGTTTATCAATATCAAAGCCTTTATCTAAAGCTGAGTAATACGCCAATTTTTGCAAAGGGATTGTAGTTAAAAATGGAAGAAGTTCATCAGATATGTTTTCAACTTCAATTTGCTCCCAAATATTTTCAGAAATAATTTCATCACTACTTTTATTAGTTATAAGCAATACTTTAGCACCTCTTGAAATAACTTCTTGCATATTAGAAATTGTTTTTTTGTAATGTACATCTCTTGGTGCAATTACTACAACCGGCATGCCTTCCTCTATAAGGGCCAAAGGGCCATGCTTCATTTCACCAGCTGGATACCCTTCTGCGTGTACGTACGCAAGTTCTTTAAGTTTTAAAGCACCTTCAAGAGCAATTGGATAAGAATAACCTCTGCCCAGAAACATTGATCCCTTTGAATTTGCAAAATCTTTTCCTAAGTTATGGATTTTGTTATCTATATTTAATGTACCTTTTGCACATTTAGAAAGTAGCAACAGATCTTTAATTTTACTTTGATACAATTTTTTTGAAATTGATTTTTGTTCAAATGAAATTTTTGTACACAATAAGTATAAAACAAGCATTTGACCTAAAAAGGCTTTTGTAGAAGCAACACCAATTTCTGGTCCACAATGAATTGGTAAAACTAAATCTGCATCTCTTGCAATTGAGCTTTCGACAACATTTATTATTGCACAGGTTTTAACGTGATTTTTCTTACATAAATCAAGTGCTGCAAATGTATCTGCTGTCTCTCCAGATTGAGAAACAAATATATATAGAGAGTTTTGTTTAAACTTTATTTTTCTGTATCTAAATTCAGATGCAATATCTACAGAAACATCCATATTTGTATTCTGTTCAAACCAATATTTTGCAACTAAGCAAGAATGATAAGCAGTACCACATCCTATTAGCACAACTGAAGAAATATCACTTATTTTCCATGGAAAATTATAAATATTTATTTCATTATTATGTTTATCTATATATTCATTTATGCAATTTTTAATCGTTACAGGTTGTTCGTCTATTTCTTTTGCCATAAAATATTTGTATTGACCTTTTTCATAGTTTTGCTCATCCTTTGAGAGGTTTAAAATTTCTTTATTTGTTTTAATTCCATCTGTGTCAAAAAATTCAACCTGATCTTTTTTTAAAATACAAAACTCACCATCATTTAAATATGAAATCTTATTTGTCATTGATTTAAGAGCGTAAGAATCTGAACCTAAATAGTGTTCATCAGGACCATAACCTACGGCTAAAGGAGACCCTCTTCTTGCACCAATAATTAAATCTGGTTTATCTATAAAAATGATACCTAGTGCAAAACTTCCATGTAATCTCTTAAGAACCTTAATAATTGTATCTTTGAGATTATTCTTTTTTAAGTAATCAGTTACTAAGTGAACTATTACCTCTGTATCCGTTTGTGATTTAAATTTGTATCCTTTATTTTCTAATATTTTTTTAAGAATAGTGGAATTTTCAATAATACCATTATGTACAACTGAAACATTATCAGATGAATGGGGATGAGCATTAATTGAACTTGGTTTTCCATGAGTTGCCCATCTTACGTGACCAATACCTATTGTGCCTGATAAATTAATTTGATTAACACTTTTTTCTAGTTCATTTACCCTTCCTTCACACTTTACTTCATTAATATTATTTTCAGATATTGTTGCTATTCCTGCAGAATCATACCCTCTATATTCAAGTTTTTTCAATGATCCTATAATTCTAGAGGTGACTGCTTTTGAGCTTGTTATACCTACTATCCCACACATTTATTTTTTTCTTTTATAATTTTTAATTGTTATTTGATTTGATCTAGTTAAAGCAAGACTTTTTGATAATACATTCTTTGTAATAACTGAACTTGCACCAACAATACTATCTTTATTAATTGTAACTGGGGCTACTAATGAAGAATTTGATCCAATTAATACACCATCTTTGATATTTGTTTTACATTTATTAACCCCATCATAATTACAAGTAATAGTACCAGCTCCAATATTAACATTTTTACCAATAGTAGTGTCACCTATATAAGACAGGTGATTTACTTTAGAGTTTTTACCGATGTTGCTTTTTTTTATTTCAACAAAGTTTCCAATTTTTGAACCTTTTTGAATTCTCACGTTAGGTCTAATCCTAGCATATGGACCAATATCCACGTTATCTTCAACGGTAACTCCCTCGAGATGAGAAAATGATTTTACAGTAACATTATTTCCAATTTTAACTTTTTTTGAAAATACAACATACGGTTCAATCTTTACATTTTTACCAATAATTGTTTCTTTAGAAAAAAAAATTGTTTCAGGAGCTATCATTTTAATCCCTTTTTTTAAAAATTTTTTTCTTAATTTGTTTTGCTCGATTTGTAAATTATTTTGAAGCATATAATGATTGTATATATATAGTTTTTGTTTTAATTAATTCACAATTTATTTCTTAAAAAAACTTAAATTATGAAAAAACTAACAATTCTTTTTGATTTAGATGGTACTCTTGTGGATTCTGCGCCAGATTTAATGAAGGCTCACAACCATGTAATGAATAAATTTGGATATGAAACAAAGACTACAAAAGATATTCGAAACCTTGCTGGAAAGGGTGCATCAGTAATGATCGGCAGGTCCATCTGGGGACAAGCAAAAAAAGAATTTAGTAAAGTTATCGATGAAAAAATAAAAAAACAAATGGTCAAAGAATTTATTGATTATTATGGAAAAAATATTGCTATTGAAAGT
>CACMRY010000042.1 GCA_902616205.1 uncultured Pelagibacteraceae bacterium | reverse complement strand
TAAATGGAAGTTCTAAAACAATTTTATTACCAAGGTTCATCTCAATAAAGTAAATAGGAGTAAGAAATATAAAACCACATATAATTATTATTTCAAGTGTAGCTAATTGGGAAATAGGATGAATTTTCTTTCTCAGTAATGCGGAATAAATAGCCCAGGACAACATTCCTATAACCATTGAAAGATCCCCTTTATTGAATTCTAGTTCCTTAATCAGTTTGATATCTGCTTTTGTAATTATAAACAAAACACCTGTTAAAGATAAAATTACTCCTGATATTTGAAAGATATTTGTTTTCTCAATTTTTAACACAGACGCAAAAAACAATATCCAAACAGGTATGGTTGAAATCATCAATATACCGCTAATTACTTGCGTATAATATAAAGAGTAATAAACAATTGAATTAAATATCGTAATACTTGTAATGCCAAGAGCAATAAATAACCCTTTATTTTTCAATATATAATCTTTGTTATTTATTACCTCTTGATAGGTAAAGGGTAACAAAATTAAAAAAGCAAAAAACCATCTATAAAAATTTAAGGAGAAAGGTGGAATATTATAAAAACTAGCAACTTTACCCACTATAAAATTTCCAGACCAAAATAGTGCCGCTAAAGTTAAAAATAAGTAAGCTTTTACATTATTGCTAGATTTGTACATTTTTTTGAAATTATAATTTATAAATTAAGATAAATTAAAAGTTTTCCCGCCAACTATTTCTAAAGTCTATTATACTTCTTTGAATAGCTTCTATAATTACAATATCAGTTTTGGTTGCATAATTGGATTTATCAGAAATGTTAGCATAAAGATTATTATTGAAAACAACAACTTTTGATAAAACTCCTGTTCCCACTTTATAACAATCTCTATTTCCAAAACTACTTGCGTTTGGAGGATCTAGCTCACTTGATAAATTTTTTCCACATTGTGCTTCAATACCACAAACATAAGCAACTCCAGAACCACATTCAGTATTGTTTCTTACCGGTTTAAAAATGGGATAATAGGCAACCCCTCTAGCTAAGGTTGGTTCAGCTGTAACTTTTGATGCTCCATCTAAATTAATATACCAACCTCTTTTTGTAGCTGCATCACATGATGTTGTATCTCCAGTCATATTTTTACAATTAGCTAATGTATCCATTGTATTTCCACCTGTGGAACTTGTGGAACCAAAAAAGGGATAATAAAAATCTTTAATTCCAAACATTACATTTTTAACGTTGTTATCAGGATCAAAAATGCCTGTATCTGACAAATTCATGTAATTACCAGTTGAACCGAACAGCCAAAAATTCCCATTTTGACCTATGCCTGCATCCATCGCGTGGTACATATATCTGTTATTAGAACTTGATGCCTCTAAATCAAAAAAAGTATAATTATCGTAAAGTGCAACTGACTGTCCAGTTCCCTGTGATACTATTCCAGAAGCTGTATTAAAAGCAAAACTTCCACTTAAGTTTGTTAAATTTATTTTTGTAATCTTGCCCTCTAAATCATTCACGTAAACTAATGCACCGCTGAAGTCTCCTTGTACTGCATCCGATGTTATTACAACTGGAGTGGCTGGTATAGAGTTTACGATATTATTATCTTTATCAGCAATTTTTATTTCCTTTAAAATTTTTCCAGTTGTCCATTCTATAATGTATACATTGGATCCTATACCTGCTTCTTGGTTACCATAACCGCCTGGTAAAACAGCTGCATATGTATCATCTATAACATTGTTATCACCAGGTCCAGATGGCATCCTAAAAACTCTAGGAGATGCCCATGTCTCTCCTAGAAATCTATAATCATACTCTAGACCGGTTGTAAGAGCATCTATTTCTACTATTGAAACTATATCTGAGCTAGCGCCAGTTGTAGTTGGGTTATAAGTAATATTATTAGCAAATGTAACTCTTGTTCCTCCAGAACCATTATCTGCAAAGCTAGTTGAAGTTGTTTTATCTCGTCCATTTATTGTAACAATTACATCTGCCGAATTGATAACACGCCCTGATATATTCCAAACTTTGTTTGTTATTATATTTAAATTTTGGTCAGCAGCTTGAGATTCTGTAAAATCTCTTTGATTAAATCTTGATGATCGATAAGAATATTTGAATACTGTTCCAGTGTGATCAACTCTAAGAATTTGCTGACCATCATGATCATTTAAAATTGAATATATATGATTAGGTTGATTTACATCTGTTATATCAATCATAGAAAATCCAGCACCCCCTCTACCATAAGGTATCATTAATAAAGTATACCACCCAGTAGATTTTGTTGGATGATTGAAATAAGTGTCATGAACAACAGGAGAACCATCTAACAAAAACCTTGGAATGGTACCCCCTTGACCTGCTATGTTTAAACTTGGATCTATTATCGAGGGAAGTTTTGATACAATTGGTGGAGGAATGAAGCCCCACAATTCTGAACCATCACTACTTTTAAATGCATGCAGTATCCCATTGTTTGCAGCTCCATAAACAACTTCTGTTCTATTTTTATTTGAATTTTTAAATTGTTGATAATTATTTTGAGCTCTAAAGTAAGATTCAGTCAATTTACTTTGCGTTGATATAGATGCGTTTGGTGGACCAACAACTACAAGTGCGGAATTATATATATCTGCTAAATAAGAATCAATTAGACCTGCTGACTGATCAATTGTCCCATCTTCTTTGTACACAGGTCTTTGTCTATTTTCAGTTAAATTACAATCTCCATCGTAATCAAAATAATCTTCACCTCTAATAAAATTAATCAATCCTTTATCTTCATCTCCAACATATCCATCTAATGTGCCAACATTTCTTCCATGCTCAGTAATACTACATCTTGTACTACCAGGGAAAGAGGATGTACTTTGTGTTTGACGATGATAATCAACAATTGGATAGCTTCCAATGTTAAAAAGATTTTTTATTAAATTTAAGTTGGTTGCATCATCTGCCCGAAAATTATTTATATCTTGTTGTCCTGCTACTGGTAAAGCTGTCCATATATTTCTTCTGTTAGGATTTTTCATTTCTTCATTTGCATCCCATACTTGATTGGTAGTGCTCGCTTCACCATTGACTAACTTAGTTTTTATTATTGTGCCAAACCACTCTTGACCAGTACGATTTTGAAATTTTGCTTGATAAAGTTCACCTGCTTCTTCGATCTCACTTGAAATATTTGGAGCAGAAAATACTACTTTTTTTGAAATTATACTTTGAACAATTTGATCTGTAACAGTTTTTAAATCCGCGGGTCTTAGAGCTGCATAATATCCAACTTTACCTGTTGCATCATCATGTGTTCCGCCAGCTTCAGCTAATTCAATAAATTGTTTAACATCTTCATGAGTTTCTGGTTTACCTGCAATTGCAACTCCATAACCAACACTATATGTAATAATACCTTTATCATCATACAGTTTTTTAAATAAAGCTTTTGTATCCCTAAATTGAGCACTGTTATCTTTAAATTGTCCATCACCTATTAAAATTAATGCAGTAGTCTGGCAATTTTTAAAAGTATCATTATATGCGCTTTGTGGTATCTGACCGATAGATAAGCTTGTATTAAAGTATCTATTTAGTACTTTTCTTAAACCTGTAGTTTTTGTTTGGAATTGTAATTTTATTCTATCTTCATTAAAATAGTTCTTTATCTGTTCTGCGCCTTTAGGATTAATACCTACATTCATGCAAACTTGGTGGTCAGCACAGAGTTTAGTCCCGCTTACAAATGATTTTGAGTGATCAAAATTTCCATCTGATCCTCTTGCAAAACCATTGTAATTACCGTCATTAGTATTCCAAAACATTACTCCGAAGTTTGCTTGTTGCAAAGTAGCAGAGTCGCTTAGTACATTTTTAATAGCTTCTTGTGCGCCTGTTAATAAAGAAACTCCAGGGTCACCAAAATGACTTTTATAAGAAAGATCATCATTGAGCATTGCAACTTCTAATCTACTTTTACTTACCACAAACAAAGTATCTTCATCAGCTGTGCCTGCAGCACCAAAATCTATTCCCATTGGATGATGTAAATAAAGATTTGGATCAGATGCACTATTAGCTGTAAGAGCATCATTTTCGCCTACTGTTTTTAGATGAGTAGCTGTAGAGCTATCATTAGACTGATACATACAAACTTGATGATTATAAAATCCAGAAGTGTATATTTTTTTATCTTTTGCAACTATGCTATTTCCTTGGCCCAGACCACATCGGTCCGTTTTATATATTCGTGAAAATGATGAAGGGATACATCCATTGTTTTCTAATTCAGCTCGAAAAATTTTAGGTATACCTGCAGCACCATCAGAAGTATTTCCATACTTTGTATTGTCTTTACTATAAATTATTGTTTTATTAACTCCCCCTATATTTTCTGTAACTACATCAATTGCTTCATTAAAATATTTATATTGAGATGCATTATTAGTGCAAACTCGTGAATCTGTGCTGAAGCCGTATTGATCGGCATTTGTCAAATCAACAACATACATGCCTCCAATATCCTTATTGGATAGTGCATGTGATTCTGAATTGATTATGTATAGTTTATTATTGTGAATTGATATGGCTGTCTGACCAAATATAACCATTGCTTCTTTTCCTACATTTCCTGTGGCATTTTCTTTCCAATAATCTCTTTTGCCAGACTTACAATCAACAAATCCTTTAATATGTGCAGGTCCTCCTGCATGATCTACATTTAAATAAGTAAATGATTTGTTATTTACTTTGCCCTCTTGTCCTTTATCTTGCTTACGTTCACCGTCGTTTTTTGTAGTATCTAAGGCGACAATAGTAAAACCTCCTTTTGTACAATCTGGACCACCGCGCTCTTTACCAAAACTGTAACTTCTGTGGTCTAATAAAGAATAAATTCTTTTAGAGGCTGC
>CACMRY010000041.1 GCA_902616205.1 uncultured Pelagibacteraceae bacterium | reverse complement strand
TATCAAATTATTACAAAAAAAGAGTTTTAAAGACAAAACAGATAAATTCTAGATCTTCCATCAATCACCATGCATTCCATATTGCAAATCCTATAAATGTTTTTTTTAGAAATATTTTTCTTAAATATCTTTCTAAAAATAAAAGTTTTTTAGAAAATTATTTGGGTCAAATTTATAAGAATTAAGCTCTTGGCCGTAGACGTTGCCTAAGTTCATCAATTGGCCTTAAACTATTTCCTACTTGATAATGCCAATAGGTCCAACCATTGCAGCTTTCTGCGCCTAATATTTGAGCAGCTACTTTGTGAATAGATCCCTCGTTCTCTTTATGCTTAATACTTCCATCAACCATAACTTTTGCAAATACTTTCTTTTTTTGGTCGTAAATTTCTGTACCAGGCTTTATAACACCTAATTCAATTAACGAGCCAAAAGGCACTCTCGGTTTTGATTTATTATTCCGGAGTGTATCTAAATATTCATCCATGATAATTTTAGTATTTTTTATCCGTTTTTTCGCAGCTTCAAAATATTTTTTTTCTTTTTCTATTCCAAAATAAGATCGTCCTAGTTTTTTTGTAACCACAGCAGTTGTACCTGATCCTAAAAAAGGATCCAAAATAAAATCATTTTTATTTGTTGAGGCTAATACTACCCTATGTAGTAAAGCTTCTGGTTTTTGGGTTGAATGTACTTTCGTTCCATTATCTTTTAATCTTTCTTTACCGTTACATATTGGTAAATTCCATGTGGACCGCATTTGCAAATCATCATTAAATGACTTCATTGATTGATAATTAAAAGTATATTTTGATTTTTTACTTTTTGACGCCCAAATCAATGTTTCGTGAGCATTAGTAAACCTGGTACCTCGGAAGTTTGGCATAGGGTTATTTTTATTCCAGATTATATCGTTTAAAATCCAGAAACCTAGATCTTGAATTATTTTTCCTACTCTAAAAATATTATGATAACTGCCTATGACCCATATAGACCCATTTTTTTTTAATACTCTATGTGATTGCTCTAGCCATTCGTATGTAAACGCATCATAAGATTTAAAACTCTCAAATTGATCCCATTTATCATCCACTGCATTCACTCTAGATCTGTCTGGTCTAATTAAACTGTTTTGTAATTGTAAATTATATGGCGGATCTGCAAAAATTAGATCAAATGTTTCATCAGGAATTTTTTTTAATTCTTTTAGACTGTCCCCATTTATAATTTTGTTATGTAAATTTTTAACTACCATTTTTAAAAAGGTAATTAGACTCCAGGGTAGATTCTGCGTCAACCAGAGATTGAAAAAAATAGACTCTACTTGTTGTAAGTTTTAATTATGACTCAATATGTTGTGTATAGGCCTAAAGTTTTTTCGATGATGCTTCGTTATACCAAATTTCTTAATGGCTTTTAGATGTTCTTTAGTTCCATATCCTGCATTTTTATACCAAGCATATTCTTTAAATTTTTTGGACATATTTGTAATTAGCCGATCTCTTGCAACCTTAGCAATTATAGATGCTGCCGATATTTCAGATATTTTTTGATCTCCCCTAATTACAGACTTAAGTTTGTAACCCTTCATTTCTGGCAATTTATTTCCATCAATTAATGTTGATGTAGGTTTTATTTTAAGTTTTTTAATCGATCTTTTCATAGCCAATAAAGATGCATTTAGAATATTTAATTTTTTAATCTCTTTTAAAGAGGCAGAACCAACGCTCCAGATAGAGTTTTTTTTAATATATTTTTCTAAAATATTCCTCTTTTCTTTTGAAAGTTTTTTAGAATCTTTGATCTTACTTTTATCTATATTTTTTTTAAATATTACTGCAGCAGCAAATACTGGACCAACTAAACTCCCTCTTCCAACTTCATCAACTCCAGCTACCTTTTTCATTATTTTAAAAAAAAATGATAAATAATTAATCCAATGAATAAACCCTTCAAGAAAGATATCAAAACCCACTACAATATGAAAGATTAAATTTTTTTTTATAAAAATTTAATTACTTTTTGTGCAGTTCTATCATAAAATTATAAGTTTATTTCTAATTCGTCAATTTTTTTTCTTATTTCTTTAAGATCTGTCCAAGAGTATTTTTTTTGCTCTGGTTGCCTTAAAAGGTACGCTGGATGAAATGTTATCATTGTTAAGTAGCTTTTACTGTTTATAATCACATCTTTCCAATTTCCCCTTCCTTTTGAAATTTTAATTTTTGATCCAAATAACGACTCCATTGCAGTGCTACCCATTAAAATTAAAATCTTTGGATTTATTATTGATATATGTTTTCTTAAGTATTCTGAGTATCGTGTTATTTCAGCAGGCTCCGGTTTTCTATTATTAGGAGGTCTATAATTTACAACATTTGTAATATAAATATCTTGTCTATTTATATTTATTGCTTCTAGCATTTTATTTAATAATAAGCCTGCATCTCCTACAAAAGGTTTGCCAACCTCATCCTCTTTTTGACCAGGTCCTTCTCCAACAATCATTATTTTGCTATTGAAATTTCCATCACTGAATACAAGTTTTTTAGCACTTTTCTTTAGTTCACAATTTTTGATATTTTGTAATTCATTTTTAAGTTTTGCTAGAAGAGAAATCTTATCTTCTACTTCTGGTTTAGTTTTAAATCTATTTATTGGTTTATCGTTAAATATGAATTCTATGTCGTTGGGATCATTGAATTCATCTAAAATGTCATTTTGATTTTTTTCCTCCAAAGTCATAAATTAAATTATGTTATTAAAATTTTTTTTTATTATTTTTGCTCTTATATACCAAACTATAGGTTATACTAAAACAAACGATAAAAATGATTTTAATTATAAGTTCCTTTCAAGCTATTTTTCTGCGCTAGTCTCTTTTAATAATCAAAAAAATAATAAAGCCTTAGAATTTTTTGAGTCCTCAAAATATCTCAAAAAAAAACATGACAACTATTTAAAAGAATACGTGTATTCTCTTGTTTTAGATGGTCAAATAAAAAAGGCTGTAAATCAAATAAAAACATTGCGTAACTTGAAGAATTCAAATTTTTTTGAAGGTAAACTTTTATTAGTTTTAGATTTGATGAATAAGAAAAAATATATACAAGCTTCAAATACTATTAAGAGTTTTAACGTATCAAATGAAGATACCTACGAGTTTATAATTATTAAAACTTTAGAAAGCTTTAATAATTTATTTAAAAATAAAAAATTACAATATTCACCAACCGATTTTGGAAAGTTAAGTTTGATTGTGAATGCTTTTCAAAATTGCTATCTGAATTCTAACAAAACAGATAGTCATTTCTTAAATTTAATTAATTCTGCTGAAGGAGATTACTCAAGATATTTATTTTTTTACTTATCAAATGTAATTGAAAATAAAGACTATAAAACTGCAAAACAAATATCAAAAACAATTAAACCTTTTTCGAGTACGTTATTAATATCACAATCAAAAAAATGGATAGATAATGAAAATTATGAAAAATTTAATAAACATTTTTCATGTCAAAATGAAAATGATCTTTTATCTGAATTTTTTTTCCTGATATCTAACTTATATTCATCACAAAATATTATTGAAACATCGAATTTTTATTTAAGTGTATCTAATTACCTAAACCCAAAATTTTATTTTAATTTATCTCTATTGGCAGAAAATTATTATGATAATGACAATTTTGATATATCGAGGGAAATATTAGAAAAATTCAGTTCAGAGGATGAAATTTATTTTTGGTACAAAATAAAAAAAATTGCTCAGATTATTTCTGAAGAGGAAAATGATCATAAATCTTTAAAATATATTGAAGATAATATTTCCGATTTAAAACAAAAATCACCAAAAATTCTTTTTGACTTAGCAAACATATATAAAAATTTTGAAAATTATAAAATTGCTATAGATTACTATACACAAGTTTTAAATCAGATTGATAAAAATTCAAATATGTATGCGGATGTTTTATATAGAAGAGGTGGAACTTATGAGAGATTAAAAAATTATTTAAAAGCAGACAAAGATTTGTTGATGTCTTTAAATATTCGACCTGATCATGCTTACACTCTCAATTACCTTTCGTATAGTTGGCTAGAAAGAAACATTAAAATAGAACAAGCTATGCAAATGCTAATGAGAGCCTACGAGTTAAGAGAGGACGACCCATATATAACTGATTCTGTTGGATGGGGATATTATTTGATTGGCGATTTTATAAACGCAGAAAAATACTTAAGAAAAGCCGTTGAACTAATGCCAGATGACCCAATTGTTAATGATCACTATGGAGATGTTCTATGGCAACTAGATAGAAAATTACAAGCAAAGTATTTTTGGGAACACGTGTTAAAACTTGAAGATACAGAAGAAGAAATGAAAAAAGATATTGAGAATAAACTTATTGATGGTCCTCGCAAAATATAATCGATGAGATTTGATAAAATCCGATCATACGCAAAAATAAATATTTCTTTAGGTGTATTAAAAAAATTAAAAACCAAACATCATAAAATTGAGAGTTTAGTGAGCTTAATTGATTTATATGATCAAATTTACATAAAAAAAATTAAAGGTAATGGCCACAAAATATTATTTGATGGAGAATTTTCTAATGGAATAAATAAAAAAAATACTATTTCAAACCTTATTCAAATATTAGATCAAAAAAGACTTTTAAATAATGAGAAGTATTTAATTAAAATTACAAAAAATATACCTCTTAAATCAGGCTTAGGAGGTGGCTCAATGAATGCAGCAAGTATCTTAAAATATTTAATTAAAAAAAATAATATAAAACTTAAGCGTAATGATATTTTTAAAATCAGCTCGAAGATAGGTTCAGATACTATTTTAGGCTTAAACAAGAGTTCAATTATTTCAAAAGAATTGAGAATAAAATACGCTAAACTTAAATCGCCGATTCATTTAATAATAATTAAACCGGATTTTGGTTGTTCTACAAAAGATATATATTCAAAGGTCAAAAATTTCTCCAGAACAAAGTTA
>CACMRY010000040.1 GCA_902616205.1 uncultured Pelagibacteraceae bacterium | reverse complement strand
GTAATAGTGTTAGAGGGATCGAAATGGCAAAAAAACTTACTTCAAAATATCTTGTTCATACATTTGATGGCACAATGACAGATACAAGTAGAGAAGATCCTAAATTACCAATTGCAAGGTGGCTTGCTAATAGTTGTGGCGAAGCTATTTGGGCGGCAAGTAATGGAAATATAAGAACTTTAGAAAGTTTAGTTAGCCAACAAAGAGATCTACAACAGGGTGATTATGATATTAGAACTCCACTCCATCTTGCATCTGCCGAAGGTCAATTAGAAGTAGTAAAGTTTTTACTGAACCAAGGTGTAAAACCAATACCTGACAGGTGGGGAGGTTATCCTATATCAGATGCAAGAAATAATAAGCATCAAAAAATTGTAGATTTATTTAATGAGTTAAAAATTAATTACACAGAACCTTTTCATTTAGTTGAAAACCCAAAAGGAAAAACAGATAAAATGGCAAACTTTGAAGACGAGTTAATGGTAATTGAACTTCTTTTTGCAGCTGCTGAAAACAATGTAGATAATATACGCCATTTAGTTGCACAAGGAGTCCCTGTCCATGCAGGTGACTATGATTTAAGAACAGCATTACATCTTGCTGCAGCAGAGGGAAGTTTGGATGCAATAAAATACCTAGTATCACACGGACATCCTCTAAATGTTAGAGACCGCTGGGGTGCTACACCACTTGACGAAGCCAAAAGAGAAAAAAGAAATGAAGCTATTAATTTTTTACGAAATTATAAAGCCAATATTAATTAATTATTAATACAACCAAAAAACTAACAACTGTAATACATCTGAAATTCAATTGGATGAGGTGTATCTCTAAATGTTTGAACTTCTTCCATTTTTAATTCTATGTAAGCATCAATTTGATCATCTGTGAAAACACCACCCTGTTTTAAAAATGCTCTATCACCATCTAAAGCAGTGCAAGCACCTTTTAAAGATGTACAAACTGTAGGAATACCTTTTAATTCATCGCCGGACAAAGCATACAAATCTTCATCCATAGGACGACCTGGTTTAATTTTATTTTTAATGCCATCCAAGCCAGCCATTAACATTGCTGCAAATGTCAAGTAAGGGTTACCTGATGAATCTGGAAATCTCACCTCAACTCTTTTTCCATTTTTACTATTAGAAAATGGAATTCTGCAACTTGCTGATCTATTTCTTGAGGAATAAGCTAGTAGCACGGGAGCTTCAAAACCAGGGATTAATCTTTTGTAACTGTTAGTTGAAGCATTTGTAAATGCATTAAGTGCTCTAGCATGCTTTATAATTCCACCAATATAATATAAACACATATCTGAAAGACCTGCGTATTTATCACCAGCAAATAAAGGTTTTTTATTTTTCCATATAGATTGATGAACATGCATTCCAGATCCGTTGTCACCTTTAACTGGTTTTGGCATAAATGTAGCCGTTTTTCCAAATGAGTGTGCAACTTGATGAACAGCGTACTTATAAATTTGCATACTATCACCTTGATTGACTATTGTATTAAACATGGTTCCAAGTTCATGTTGACTTGGTGCAACTTCATGGTGGTGCTTTTCAACTTCAACACCCATTTCTTTCATTGCTTTTAAACACTCAGACCTTAAATCTTGTCCGCCATCTACTGGAGGTACTGGAAAGTAACCACCTTTTACCCCAGGTCTGTGTCCCATATTTCCATTGTCGTATTTCTTCCCCGTGTTATATGGACCTTCTGTACTATCAATAACAAAACCAGTGTCATTCATCTCATTTTTAAATCTAACATCATCGAAAACAAAAAATTCGGCTTCTGGACCAAAATAAGCAGTGTCCCCAATACCCGAATCCTTCAAATACTTTTCAGCTTTTTTTGCAGTTGATCTAGGATCTCTTTCGTAATATTTTTTAGTTATTGGATCCATTACATCACAAAAAATTACAAGAGTATTGTGAGAAAAGAATGGATCAACAAAAGACTTTGACAGATCTGGCTTTAATATCATGTCAGACTCATTAATTGCCTTCCAACCAGCAATTGAAGATCCATCAAAAAAAATTCCATCATTTAACATATCTTCATCGACCGTTTTTAAATCTTGAGTGACGTGTTGAAGTTTTCCTCTTGGATCCGTAAATCTTAGATCTACATAATCTATCTCTTTATCTTTAATTAACTTTAATATTTTACTAGCGCTCATTTATAATCCTTTAATGTAATTTTTTATTCTTTTGCTATATTGCGACTGTGATAGCAGAAATATTTACAAAACGACGCATTTTAAATAAATATCACTTATGCAAGAACTGCATATCTATTTAAATAATCAATAAATGAAATTCAATCTATAATTGAAATATGGACCTAAAAAATAATGAGTTAGTCCAAAAAGTTTATAGTATTTTAAATAAATTCGACGAAAATCAGTCATTAATTTTTTTAGATACCTCAGCTGGTACTGCTTTAGAGGCGGCAACATCTTTAGGTTGTAAGGTTGGCGCTATCATTAAAAGTTTAATCTTTAAATCGTCTGACAAATATTACTTGTGTTTAATATCTGGGGATAAGAGAGCATCCACAAATAAAATAAAGAGTATATTAGATGTAGATGAGCTTTCAATGGCCTCAGCAAATGATGTAAAACGAGTAACTGGGTTTAGCATTGGAGGTGTCTCACCAATCGGTCTTAAAAATAAATTAAATGTTTTAATTGATTTATCACTGGAAAGATTTGATGAACTTTTTGCTGCTGCAGGAAATCCTTATTGTGTATTTAAAATTAATTATAAAGATCTGATAAAAATTACAAATGGTTTACCAAAAAATATAACTGAATGAGACAAGCAACTTTAACTGATTATACACTTTTAGTCTTACTTGCTTTAATTTGGGCATCTGCTTTTTTTAATATTAAGATAGCTACATATTCTTTTGGACCTGTGACCATTGCTTTATTAAGAGTATTTTTTGGAGCTATTCCTGTTTTAATTTTATGTTTTTACAAAAAAATTAAAGTAGAAGCATTTTCAAAAGATTGGTATTGGTTTGCGATAATTGGTTTTATAAACTTGGTTGTACCTTTTTATTTAATATCCTATGGTGTGGAATCTGTTCAAAGTAATTTAGCTGCAATTTTAATGTCTACAACTCCTTTATCTTCTACAATTTTAGGACATTATTATACAAAGGATGAAAAATTTAATTTCACAAAAACTATTGGAATTTTAATAGGCTTTGCAGGAATAGTATACTTATTTTCTGATAATTTATTAATTAATGAAAGCAATTTTATTTCTGCAATATTAATTTTGGTTGGGTCTACTTGTTATGTAATAGGTGGTGTTCTTACTTTAAAAATAAAAGAAAAAAAAAATGAAAATGTAACTGGCTCTATACTTATTTGGGCAGTAATTATTTTAATCCCCTTATCTTTTTTGATTGAAAAACCATGGACTTATAGTCCATCTGTTCAATCTACTATCTCGGTAGTTTATCTTGGCTTAGTATCCACAGGTATAGCTTGGTTATTAAGATTTAAAATTTTGGTAAATAATGGTTTAATTTTTCAGTCTCAAGTATCATATTTAATACCTATATTTGGAACCATACTTAGTTATATATTTTTAAGAGAATTAATTACTTTTAAGGTAGTTATATCTCTTGTAGCCGTTACTATTGGAATTTATTTTGTAAGACGGGCAGGTGACAAAAAAGTTATTTAAGAGTTGAAATTTCTTTTATGTGTTCTGGTTTGGTTTCACAGCAACCCCCGATAATTTTCGCCCCTTTTTCAACCATTTTTTTTGTAAAAGTATAAAACTCTCTTGTACTTAGATTTCTTGAACCAAGAGCAATATTAGGATTAGTTCCTATTTCATTGTGTTTTGCTGAATTAAAAGTTTGAACTGGAGTTGGCTCTTCAACACCCCATAAATTTACCTTAAATCCGAAAGGAAGTTTTAAATCAGAAAAAAAATCAGATGTTTTCTCAACTATTTCTGGAGATACACAAGCAAAAACTAGACCTATCCAACTGTTACATTGAAATTTTTCAATTATATTTTGAACCCTTTCACCTGAAGGTAATTTGCAATTCTTTTTTAAATGTATGCCTACAACCACCTTTTTTCCAAGTTTTTCAACAATATTTGAGGCAATTTCGATTTCTCTACCACTGCTTACAACATCAAGATAAAAAAAATCAACATAGGGACTTATTATTTTAGCCTGCTCCTCAAAATCAGATTGAATTTCTGATGAACTTCTTACATCTTCAACATAGGTATCGCTTTGAGATGGCAATGAACCAGCTATCAATATATTTTGTTTAGAAATCTCTCTTGCTTTATTTGCTAAAATACCTGCTTGTTCGTTGGCATATTGGAATTTATCTAAAACTTTATTTTGAATAAATCTAATTTTCCTTGCAGAAAAGTTATTTGTTACAATTATATCTGCACCTGCGTTTATGTAAGAAATATGTGCATCAATTACTAACTTATGAAATTCTTTCTCAATTAATGCGCTTGCAGACCATAGCGTACCTTTTGATATCAAACCTTTACTCAAAAGTTCTTGACCCATTCCTCCATCAAAAATTCTAATTTTTTCAAAAAATTTGTTATCCATAAAATTATTTTTCTGGTCTTGTGGCAATATAAACACCAATTGATGCAATTAAAAAACCAATTATATCAATAAAGTATAAATTTTCGTTTAAAAATAACCAAGCCATCAAAGCAGATACAGATGGTATTAAAAAGAAAAAAGAGGTTGTTTTACTTGCTGAATTTTCTCTTATCAAGAACATTAGAATTGTAAAAGCACCAAATGAGACTAGCAAAACTTGATGACCCATTGCAGCTATGAAAGTGAAAGAAAAATTAATATGAAATCTTGTAATAAAAACTATTATTAAGATATGAAATAAGCATCCCCCAAGAGCTTGGTAGGTATTACTTGTTTCTAGCGGCAAATTATTTGATATTTTTTTTTGCCAAATTGTGGCAGATGTAATTGATACAAGAGAAATTATTGTTGCTATCACTCCGTCAAAGGGAATATTTTTTCCTATGTCAAAACCCAAAACTAATACAGCACCTAAAAATCCAAGCAATATTCCAATCCACTGATGGTAGGAAACATTCTCTTTAAGAATTGGACCT
>CACMRY010000039.1 GCA_902616205.1 uncultured Pelagibacteraceae bacterium | reverse complement strand
CATTTCTTCTACCTTCCATTTCCCCCTCAAATTTACTATATGAGTGAAAAATTCTATTTATTACGCCTGTGCCTTTTGTAAGAGTTAAAAATCTACTTGTATAACCCATCAGACCTCGAGTAGGTGCATGGAAAATAAGTCTCTTTTTATTTTTGCCTGTGTCCTTAAGATCTATCAACTTGCCTTTTCTTCTATTCATAGAGTCAATGATTTTTGATGAATATTCCTCATCTAAATCTACAGTTATTTCCTCGAAAGGTTCTAATTTATTTCCATCGTCATCTTTTTTGAATAAAACTCTCGGTGGACTTACGGTTAGTTCAAATCCTTCTCTTCGCATTTGTGTAAGAAGTATTTCTAACATTAATTCACCTCGACCACTTATTTCAAATGCATCTTTGTTTTCGTTTTCAGAAAATGTAATTCCAACATTATTTTGAGCCTCAACCATCAATCTTTCTCTGATCTGAGTGCTTGTTAATTTTTTACCTTCGGTACCTGCAAGTGGCGAACTATTTACAGTAATCTTTATTGACATTGTTGGTGGATCTATTGGAGTGGCTTGAATTGGATTATCTACATCTAGATCACAAATAGTATCAGCAACATTAGCTTTTTCTAAACCAGCTACAACGACTATATCCCCAGCTTCACCTATTTCTATTGGAACTTTTTTTGTACCTTCATATCTAAATATTTTAGTTAATCTTCCCTCATCAATTTTTTCACCATCTAAGTTTATTGCTTTAATTTGTTGGTTTGCTTTTGCTGTACCTTGAGATATTCTTCCAACTAAACTTCTACCTAAGAAACTGTCAGCATAAAGCAAAGTAGATAGCATCGCGAAAGGTTTTGATTTATCAAATTTTGCTGGTTGAACATGCTCAATTACTAAATCTAATAATGGATGCAAGTTTTCCCTTGGACCATCAATTTCCTTACTAGCCCAACCTGATCTACCGCTAGCATATATAACTGGAAAATCTAACTGCTCCTCATTTGCATCTAAACTTACAAATAAGTCAAATGTTTCATCTAAAACTTCATCAGCTCTTTGATCCGGTTTGTCTAATTTATTTATTACAACTATTGGCTTTAGTCCTTGTTTTAGTGCTTTTGCTAAAACAAATTTAGTTTGAGGCATCACGCCTTCAGCCGAGTCAATCAATAGCAAAGCTCCATCTGCCATACTTAAAACTCTCTCTACCTCTGCTGCAAAATCTCTGTGTCCTGGAGTATCAATTATATTTATTCTTGAATTATTCCAATTAATTGATGCAGGTTTAGCTAAAATTGTAATCCCTCTCTCTTTTTCAAGTTCACCTGAATCCATTAATCTTTCATCTACAACTTCATTTTCTCTAAAAGATCCACTTTGTTTCATCAGATTGTCAATTAAGGTTGTTTTACCGTGATCAACGTGAGCGATAATAGTTATGTTTCTAATTGAAGTTGTCATTTGAGCGCCGTTATATATAAAAAATTTTTTTTTAAAACATCAAAAAACACTGAGTTATTAAGTATTTTTTATCTCAATTACTAAGTGATGGATACAACTTCGGTGTAAATATAGATTCGTTCAATGTGGTTAATCAGAAAAAGACTACATAAATTTGTTAGATTAAGTTTTCATCCACCATGAAAAAGATACAGTGGATAAATAAATATGTTTTTATAACAGTAATATGAAAAAATGCTTATTTATTATCTTATTAAGTTTATTGGTAAATCCACCATCGAATGCAGATCACGACTCTTTTCCATACGGATTTCCTTTTTTTCCAAAGTATAAAATTGAAGGATCTGATCAATATCGTGAATTTAAAACTAAACTTATTAAAAATAAACTTATAAAAAAACAAATTAAAAATTTTAAAAAAACAGGACTGGTAAGTTATATTTTTTATGAAAATAACACCATAGTCATAGATGAAAAATCCCCAGACTACTGGCCCGATGGAACAAAAGAAGAAAAAAGATTATTTAAATCAAATTCAGTTGGAAAAAGTTTATCTTCATATGTGATAGGACATGCGATCTGCGAAGGATATATCGACGGTGTTAATGTAGTAATGAATGATTGGCCAATTATAAAAAATACTTTGTATGATGGGCAAAAGTTAATCGATGTACTTAATATGACTGCAGGGGATCAAGATTATATTGGACATAGAAAATTTAAAAAAGACGATGTATTAAAAGGTAGTGCTGCAAGGAGTGCGAATTTATTAGCTTTAAGATATATAATGGAAAATAATTTACAAAATATAAAGAAATCTAAACCAGTTTATAATTATAGCGCATTAGCAACACATGTTGCTCTAAATTATACAATCTTCAAAACAGGTAAAAACTATCAAAATTTGTTGAACAAAGATTTAATGAACACGTCAAAGTAAAAAATAGTGTTTATTTTTTAAGAAATAGCAAGGATGAAACGATTGGCTCAGGTAGATATACTTTTTTTGCAACCAGATACGATTATTTAAGAATAGCTCAAACCATAATGGAAGACTGGAAAAATGATACTTGTGTTGGAAAATATTTAAAAAGTATTTATGAAAATAGAATAGATAAAAATACAAAAGTTACTAATCGTTATAATAGTATTTTCAGTGCTACCAAAAAATATGGTGGTCAATTTCATTTTGATGTTGTTGGTCTTGAAAAGAAAAAAATTATAGGCTTAGATGGCTTAGGTGGACAACAAATTATTATTGATATTGATAATAACAAAATTATTGTAATTAATTCAATTTACAATCACTATAACTGGAAAAAAATAGTTTATAAAAAATTGAAGAATAAATAAAAAAAAAGGGCAGTAAAAACTGCCCTTTTTGAATTTTTGTTTGAGAACAATGGGGATTACATTCCCATTCCACCCATACCGCCCATACCGCCCATTCCTCCAGGAGGCATACCAGCAGGAGAAGCGTCTTTCTCTTCTGGTTTATCAGCAACCATCGCTTCTGTAGTAACCAATAATCCAGATATAGAAGCTGCGTCTTGTAAAGCTGTTCTTACTACTTTAACAGGGTCAATTATTCCTTCTTTAAACATATCAACATAAGACTCTGATTGAGCATCATAGCCATTTGAAGGTTTATTTGTCTCAAGAAGTTTTCCAACTACTACTGAACCGTCAACACCAGCATTTTTAGTGATTTGTCTAATAGGAGATTGTAAAGCACTTTTTACAATTTCAACCCCAGCTTTTTGATCGTCACCTTTAACTTTAACTTTATCTAGATCATGAGATGCATAAAGTAATGCACATCCACCACCAACTACTATACCTTCTTCTACAGCAGCTCTTGTCGCATTTAGTGCATCTTCCACTCTATCTTTTCTCTCTTTAACTTCGACTTCAGTTGCACCGCCGACTTTAATCACTGCAACTCCACCTGCTAACTTAGCTAATCTTTCTTGAAGTTTTTCTCTATCATAATCAGATGTCGTCTCCTCAACTTGTTGTTTGATTTGAGCACATCTTGCCTCGATATCAGATTTTTTACCTGCTCCACTAACAATTGTACTATTCTCTTTATCTACTTTTACTCTCTTAGCAGATCCAAGATCATTTAATTTGACGTTTTCAAGTTTAATTCCAAGATCCTCAGAAATAACTTGTCCACCAGTTAGGATAGCAATATCTTCAAGCATTGCTTTTCTTCGATCTCCAAAACCTGGAGCTTTAACAGCAACAACTTTTAAACCACCTCTCAATTTGTTTACAACTAAAGTTGCTAAAGCTTCACCTTCAACATCTTCAGAAATTATCATCAGCGGTCTTCCAGCTTGAACTACGGCCTCTAAAAGCGGAACCATTGGTTGTAAGTTAGTCAATTTTTTTTCATGCAAAAGAATTAAAGGGTTTTCCAATTCTGTTGTCATCTTATCACCATTCGTAATGAAATAAGGTGATAGATATCCTCTGTCAAACTGCATTCCTTCTACAACATCTAATTCAGTGTCTATACCTTTTGCTTCCTCAACAGTAATTACACCTTCGTTACCAACTTTCTGCATTGCTTTTGAAATCATGTTTCCAATTTCTTTATCTCCATTTGCAGAAATTGTTCCCACCTGTGCAATCTCATCACTATCTTTAACTTTTTTGGCAGATGAAATTAATTTCTCTTTAACAGCCTCTACAGCAGCATCGATACCTCTTTTTACATCCATTGGGTTCATGCCAGCAGTTACATATTTACAACCTTCCTTAACAATTGCTTGTGCTAGAATTGTTGCAGTCGTTGTACCATCTCCTGCTTCATCATTTGTTTTGCTTGCAACCTCTTTAACCATTTGAGCACCCATGTTCTCAAATTTGTCCTCAAGCTCAATTTCTTTTGCAACTGACACACCATCTTTAGTCGTTCTTGGAGCACCATAAGATTTGTCTATAACAACATTTCTTCCTTTTGGTCCAAGAGTAACTTTCACAGTATTTGCAAGTATATCAACTCCTCTAAGCATTGCTGTTCTTGCTTCTGAGTCAAATTTAACTATTTTTGCCATTATAAACTCTCCTTAATTAATTATTATTTTCCAGATGAAATACCCATAATGTCAGATTCTTTCATTATGCTGTATTCTTTACCATCTATTTTGACTTCAGTTCCAGACCATTTTCCAAAAAGAACTTTGTCGCCAACCTTAACATCCATAGGGATTATTTTTCCATCCTCTGTTTTTGCACCTCCACCAACTGCAACTACTTTTCCTTCTTGTGGTTTTTCTTGTGCCGTGTCAGGGATAATTATTCCACCAGCAGTTTTTTCGCTGCTATCTAATACTTCGATCAACACTCTATCGTGTAACGGTTTGAACTTCATATAAACTCCTTTAAATAAGCATTCATATAAAGGTCAAAGATGAGTATTTCAAGATCTCTGGAGAAATTTATGGAACCAAAAAAGCAAAGAATTAATTAGATTTTTAGGCTATATCTCAATTATGATATCAAACCTGGATACAGAAGGGCTTAGTAAAATCGCATTTGATTACGATCTTTTTTATATCGATATATGGGGAGTGATACACAATGGTTTAGAGCTTAACCTTTCAGCTATAGAAACTTTAAAAAAATTAGAACAAAATAAAAAAAAATTTGTTCTATTAACAAACGCTCCAAGGCCGAACGAGTCTGTAATAAAGTTTTTAAAAAAAATGGGCCTAAAAGATTATTGTGATAAAGTTTTCACCTCAGGAGAAGCAGCACTGAGATATCTAAAAAGTGATTTAAACAATAAGAAATTTTTCCATATAGGTCCTCCACAAGATTTTGATTTATTTTCGTCTTTTAAAAATTTTAAAGAAACAAATATAGATTTAGCTGATTATATTCTTTGCACAGGTTTGTTTGATAATTATGATAAAGATTTATATTATTATAAAACACTTCTCAAAGAACATTTAACAAAAAAGATGATATGCACAAACCCAGATTTAATAGTTGATAGAGGAAATATTAGAGAATATTGCGCAGGATCGGTAGCAAAAGTTTTTGAAAATTTAAAAGGAGAGGTTATCTATTTTGGTAAACCATACCCCCCTGTTTATGAGTTATCTGCTGAAACTAGAAATAAAAAAGTTTTATGTATAGGTGATAATCTTAACACAGATATTAAAGGTGCTAATGTTCAAAATTTTGATGCTTTGCTAATTACAGGAGGCATTCACAGAAATGAAATTTCTGATAAAAAAATTGAAAATTTAACTAAATCTTACAATGTTAAAATTAATTATATTCAAACAGAACTAAAATGGTGAGAGTTAAAATATATAAAAA
>CACMRY010000038.1 GCA_902616205.1 uncultured Pelagibacteraceae bacterium | reverse complement strand
GTAGGAGAGTAGATAATCAAGCTAGAGGTAGATCTGGAAGGCAAGGTGATGAGGGTAATTCTATTTTCTTCGTAAGTTTAGAGGATGATTTAATGCGAATATTTGGATCAGAGTCTATGAATAATATTTTAGAAAAGCTAGGACTTAAAGATGGAGAAAGCATAGATCATCCGTGGATAAATAAAGCTCTCGAAAGAGCTCAGCAAAAAGTTGAGGCTAGAAATTTTGATATAAGAAAAACCCTACTAAAATTTGACAATGTGCTTAATGACCAAAGACAAGTCATATTTAGTCAAAGGAATAACGTTATGGAAAGTAAGGAGGCAAATGTATTTGCAGATGATTTTATAGATGAAAACTTAAATGAATTAAAAATCTTGAAGTCTAAGAAATTAGCAAATCCTACTTCGGATGATTTTACAAAAAGCTTTAAGACTATTTTTGGAAAATCATTTGATGATGAGAAAGTAAAAGAAATTTCAAATATAAAAGATGCAGAGCTTGAAAAAATAGTTAAAGATAAATTTTTAGAAAAAAGAGAGGAGAGAATTAGTCTACTAGGAAAAAACGAGGCTCTTGAAATTGAAAAAACAATTTTTTTACAATTAATCGATCAAAATTGGAAATTGCATATTCAATATTTAGAACAATTGAGACAAGTTATAGGTCTAAGATCTTATGGTCAAAGAGATCCCTTGGTAGAGTATAAAAAAGAAGCTTTCCTATTATTTGAGAACTTGCTCAATAAATTAAAAACGGAATTAATTACTTTTTTGATAAATGTAAAAGTAGTTGACAGCCCAGAACAAGACAATCAAAAATTTCAGGCTGAAAAAAAAATTAAAATGTCAGATGATCCAAAATGCTTACTTCAAAAATTCAAAGAAGCAAAAATCTCTAGAAATGAGAGATGTGAAGCAACAGGTAAAAAATTTAAAAATTGTTGTGGTTCCTTATAATACAAAAAATAGAGAGAATATAAGTAATAATATTCCTATTGAAATATAAGTTAATTTAATATCACTTTTAAACTTAGATATAATTCTGTCAAACTTAGTTTCTTTCATTGTTAAATTTTCATTTAAACCTGTTTGAGTTGTAAATCCCTTGTTCCTGCCAATTGACAAAAATTTATTTTTTCTGTGGTTTAATATTTCATCTTTTTCCATAGAGAGAAAAAAATTTAAGTTTTTATCTAATGATAATCGAACGTTGTCTAAAATTAAATCTCTATCTCTATGAGCTCCACCAATTGGTTCTGGAATAATTTCATCTATTATGTCTAAATTAAGTAAATCTTTAGATGAAAGTTTCATTGCTTTTGATGCCTCTAGAGTTTTTTTTGGATCACGCCAAAGAATTGTTGCACATCCTTCAGGAGAAATTACCGAGTAGATAGCATTTTGTAACATTAATACTTTATTAGATGATGCAAGAGCGATTGCGCCACCAGATCCACCCTCGCCAATTATCACGGAAATAGTTGGAACGGTTAGTTCCATACAACATTCAATAGATTTTGCAATGGCCTCTGCTTGACCTCTTTCCTCTGCTCCAACCCCTGGATATGCGCCAGGTGTGTCTATAAATGAAATAATGGGAATTCTAAACTTGTCTGCTAACTTCATAAGTCTAATTGTTTTTCTATAACCTTCTGGCCGCATCATACCGAAATTTCTCTCTATTCTTGTCTCTAAATTCTCACCTTTTTCTTGACCAATAACTAGTACTGACTTTCCATTGAATTTAGCAAATCCTGATATGACAGACTTGTCTTCTCCATAATATCTATCTCCAGAAAGAGCTACGAACTCCTCGAACAAATTATCAATGAAAAATTTAGCTTTGGGTCTGTCTTCATGTCTTGCAACTAAAGCTGTTTGCCATGGGTCTAAATTTGAGTAAATCTCACTTAACTTTTCATCAATATCTTTTTGGACTTTAGAAATTTTAGATGTATCAACTTCGGACAATCCCTCTTGATTATATGGATCTTTTAATTGATCAAGTTCTGCTTCTAAGTTTTTTACTTCTGTCTCAAAATTAAGGTAATTTTTCATTTAAAAGCTTTATTATATCTAAAAAAGGCAATAAGATGTCTTAAAATTTTATGTTTTTATGGGAGAGACTATTATAGCGCCGAAGGAGCAACTTCCCCGGAAACTCTCAGGCAAAAGGACCATTCTAACATAATTATCTGGAAAGAGAATATTTCTCACCGACGGAGTAAAACTCTCAGGTTAATCAACAGATGGGGTTAAAATTAATTTAGTTTATGAAAGAAAAATTTATTAAGATTAATAATTTATCTGTTGATAAAATACTTGCTGATTTTATAAATAAAGAGCTGTTACTAGGTACCAATATTAGTCCTAAAAAATTTTGGGATGGTTTCGATAAGGTGGTACATGAACTTGCTCCAAAAAATAGAGAGCTTTTAGAAATAAGAGAAACCATACAAAAAGAAATAGATCTTTGGCACAAAAAAAATAAATTTGAAGAATTTAATTTAGAAGATTACAAAAATTTTCTAAAGGATATTGGTTACCTCAAAGAGGATGGTCCAGAATTCAAAATCGAAACTAAAAATTTAGATACTGAAATTTCAAGTATAGCAGGACCTCAATTGGTTGTGCCGATAATGAATGCTAGATATAGTTTAAATGCAGCTAATGCGAGATGGATGAGCTTGTATGACAGTTTATATGGCACCGATGTAATTGAGTCAGAAGAAAGTGGCAGTGAAAAATATGACCCTCTAAGAGGTGAACAAGTAATTAATTATGCTAGAGATTTTTTAAATAAACATTTTCCTATAAATGGTATTAGTTGGAGAGAAATCTCTGGATTTGAAGTTCATGATGGAAATTTAAAGATTAAAAAAGATAAAGATTTATTTGATTTAAAACAAAACGAAAAATTTACAGGTTTTAGAGGAGAAGCTTTAAAACCCACTGCCGTTATATTAAATAATAATAATTTACATTTAGAAATTATTATAAATCCAAAAGCGTTTAGCGCAGCACAAGACGCAGCCGGAATAAGTGATATTATAATAGAATCGGCAATTTCGACTATATGCGATCATGAAGATAGTGTTGCCGCAGTTGATGCAGAAGATAAGGTTGAATGTTACAGAAATTGGTTAGGATTAATGAAGGGAGATTTAGTTTCAATTTTTGAAAAACAAGGAAAACAATTAAAAAGAAAACTTAACCCAGATAGAAGTTATATTTCTAACTCGGGAAAAAACATGAAACTTCATGGAAGAAGTTTGTTATTGGTCCGAAATGTTGGACACCTAATGACTAATCCCTCAATTATATTAAATGATGGATCTGAAGTTCCTGAAGGAATTTTAGATGCATTTATTACATCGGCAGCTTGCCTTCATGATTTAAAACGTAAAGGCAACTCTAGATCAGGTTCAATTTATATTGTTAAACCTAAAATGCATGGACCAGATGAAACAGCATTTACTGATGTTATTTTTGGAAAAGTGGAAGAGGTTTTGGAATTAGAAAAGAATACGATTAAGTGTGGAATTATGGATGAGGAAAGAAGAACCTCTGCAAATTTAAAGGAGTGTATTAGAACTTTGAAACATAGAGTTTTTTTTATCAATACTGGATTTTTAGATCGTACAGGCGATGAAATGCATACCTCAATGGAAGCAGGTCCAATGATTAAAAAAGGAGATATGAAAAAATCAAAATGGATTGAGGCTTATGAAAACAATAATGTAGATATTGGCTTAAAATGTGGTTTTTCTGGTGTGGCTCAAATCGGTAAAGGAATGTGGGCAATGCCAGATAAAATGAAAGATATGATGGAGCAAAAAATTGGTCATTTAAATTCTGGTGCTAATTGTGCATGGGTACCATCACCTACAGCTGCAGCATTGCATGCTTTACATTATCATAAAATTGATATTTTTAAAAAACATGAAGAACTTAAATCAAGATCTCCAGCAAAATTAGACGATCTTTTAAATATACCAATAGCTGATAGGCCAAATTGGTCTATTGAGGAAATAGAAAATGAGATATCAAACTCGGCTCAAACAATCTTGGGCTACGTAGTTAGATGGGTAGATCAAGGTGTAGGTTGTTCTAAAGTTCCAGATATAAATAATGTAGGTTTAATGGAGGATAGAGCAACTTTAAGAATATCTTCACAACACATCGCAAATTGGTTACACCATGGATATTGCTCAAACAAGCAAGTGCTTGAAATTATGAAGAAAATGGCCAAGGTAGTTGATGATCAAAATAAAAATGATCCAAACTATGAAAACATGTCACCAAAATATTACAAATCAATTGCATTTAAAGCTGCTTGTGAACTTATCTTTCATGGTAAATCTCAACCATCTGGTTACACCGAACCACTTCTACATTTAAACAGAATTATCAAAAAAAATTAAATTATTGTCCTAGATTTTTGCGATTTTTAAACGCTGAAACTAGTGTTCCATCATCTAAATTTTCAATTTCACCTCCAATAGGCAAACCTTGGGCAAGTTTAGAAATTTTTACATTAATATTTCTTAAGCTATCCTGTATATAAAAGGCTGTGGTTTGACCCTCTACCGTAGCTGATGTTGCTAAAATTATTTCCTCAATATTATTTTTTTTTACTCTTTGAACTAATGATTCAATTAACAGATCCTCTTTTCTTTGATTTGTTGAATTATCAATAGTACCTCCTAATATGTGGAAGTATCCTTGAAAGATACTAGAACTTTCAATTGCCCATTGATCTGCAATATTTTCAACAACACATATTTTGCTATGCTTATTTGTAATAAACTTACATGAATCAAAATCGCATTCCAGTGATGAGGGTTTTAATGTTCCACATATTTTGCACCTTGAGACATTTTTGTAAACTTCGGTCAATGCTTTCGATAATGGTTTAAAAATCTCGTCACGATTATTTAATAGTTTTAATAAAATTCTTTTAGCTGATTTTGGACCAAGACCAGGTAGCTTAGAAATTAGTTTTATTAAAGTTTCAATCTCAGAAATATTTTTCATTTATTTTAAAGTGGCCACTTAAAACCAGGTATTCCAAATCCACCAGTTGCTTTTGATATTTCCTCAGAAGTTTTAGATTTAAGCTGTGATTTCGCATTATTATGTGCAGCTGTGATTAGATCTTGTATTATACCCTTCTCTTCTTTTAAAATTTCTTCACTTAACTGAATATTTGTCATTTCTCCATCACCATTCAGGGTAACTTTTATTGCATCACCTCCAGAACTCCCTACTACCTCTATTTGCTTAATTTTTTCTTGGCTTTCTTTCATTTTTGCCTCAAGTTCTTTTGCTTTATCTAAAATCTTGCTAAAATCAGTCATTATTCTCCTTATCTATTTTTTTTACATCAACAAGTTCAGCGTCAGGTAAAATTTCTAAAACTTGTTTATAAATATTACTTTTTTTTACTTCCTCAAAAATTTGCTTCTGGTTAATTTGATTCTTCTCTTTTACTGAAACCTCTCCCCTTTTTTTTGAAAGGGTAATTATCCATCTATTATTTGTCCACAAAAAAAGTTTATTTGATAATTCTTTTATAAAATCTTTATCTAATTTATCATTGAAAGATATTTCCATTCTACAATTCTCGAAAGATACAAGATTGACATTTGTCTCTAATTCATATTTTAATTGAACTTCTTTATACATGTTACAAAAATTGAGTAACTCTTGAAAAGAATTTATTTCCGTTTTTTTTTTGTCTAATTCTAACTTAGGATCATTTTTATCTTCTTGGGCTACATTTTTAATCTGATTTACCATCTCTACAGATTTATCTATTTTTGTATTTTGTTTATCAACTGATAAATTTAATGAATGTTTGGGTAAATCATTTTTGATTTTAAATCCTTTTAAATAAATTAATCTTATTAGAAACATCTCAATAGATAAGTTTGGATTTGAAACAATTTCTAATTCATCAATAGTTTTAAGTGTAAATTGCCAAAACAAAATAATCTCTTGAACATTTGTTTTATTAGCAATTTCTACAATTTTCTTAAATTCACTATCATTAAGATTGAAATTTGTTCCACCAAGACTTATAGAATTGATGTTTTTTATATAGTAAAGCACTTCAAGGAAATCGTTTAAAAATAATTTTGGGTCAATTCCTGCATCAAATAATTTTCTATAGTTTTCAATTACTTTTTTTTCATCACCTTTAAATAAGTATTCGATTAATTCTATAAGAAAACTTTTATCAAAATATCCAAAAATTTTTTGTGCTTTTTCTAAGGTTAATTCACCACTATCTTTATTACTCATCAATCCACGATCTAACAACGAAAGTGAATCTCTTACTGATCCCTCAGAAATTTTGACAATTAATTTTAATGCATCTTCTGAAACTAGTCCTTTTTCTTTTAAAGTAATATCTTTTAAATAATTAAACAGTTTATCAGACTGAATTCTAGATAAATCAAATCTTTGACATCTAGAAACTACAGTAACAGGTATTTTTTTTATTTCAGTCGTTGCAAATATAAATTTCAAATAACTTGGGGGCTCTTCAAGTGTTTTTAATAATGCATTAAATGCTTGTTTACTAAGCATATGTACTTCATCGATAATGAATATTTTAAATTTTGCTGAAGTGGGACCATATCTGGAAAATTCTATTAAATCTCTAATATCATCAACACCAGTTTTACTAGCCGCATCCATTTCTAAAATGTCAATATGGTTTGAATCAGCGATAGATTTACAAGTACAGTTTTCACATGTTTGATAATTGCTAAGACCCTCAATACCATTTTTACAATTCAAAGCCTTTGCAACAATCCTAGCTAAGGTAGTTTTGCCTACTCCTCTTATACCAGTAAAAAGATAAGCGTTTGGTGTTTTTTCAGATTTAATTCCATTAACAATTGTTTCAATTACAACTTCCTGTCCTATTAAATCTTCGGGTACCTGAGGCCTATATTTTAAAGCTAATACTTTTGAATTATTTGTCATTAATAAAAG
>CACMRY010000037.1 GCA_902616205.1 uncultured Pelagibacteraceae bacterium | reverse complement strand
TTTTAATAATTGTATTTCCTTTTATTTCTTCTGAACCAATATTAAGTAACGCCACTTTAGAGATTTCATTTTCAAATAATGATTTATGTAAAGCTGAACCCATTACACTAAAATCAATTAAATTTTTTTCGTTACATTCTATGTTTGCACCTAAATCAAGAACCACATTCATTCCATTTTTATTTGGCCATAAAGCTGATAACGCGGGTTTGTCAATGCTTGTTATCATTTCAAGATTAAGTTTTGCTATAACAAAAAGTGCTCCAGTGTTACCAGCTGAAACTACACAATCAGACTCTCCTTTTTTTAAACTTTCCATTGCGAGCCAAAGACTTGTATCTTTCCCTTTCTTAGCCGCACCTAAAGCTGTATCTGTATCCTCTATAATATTTTCTGTATGAATTATTTTGAATTTATCCTGGTCTATTTTATATTTTTCAATAAGTGGGAGTATTGATTTTTCATTTCCAAAGATTAAATAAAATGTATTATTTGAGTTTTTAAGGTGATGTGAAATACCTTCAATGATTTTATCAGGTGAATTTTCACCACCCATTGCGTCGATAGCAATGGTAATATGATCTGTCATAAAAAACTATTCTTTAGGATCTAAAACTTGTCTTCCTTTATAAAATCCAGTTTTTAAGTCTAAGTGGTGAGATAATCTGTACTCACCAGATTTTTTATCTTCAATTATATTCTTAGATGAAACTTTTATATGAGATCTTCTCATTCCAGCTCTAGATTTTGTTGTTTTACGTTTAGGTACAGCCATATTTAAAAATTATGGTTTATTATATCTTTTGTAAAGTTATTTAAAGTATTATTTGAAAGGTATTCGTTATATTTTTTATAATAATTCGCATAAAACTTAATATTTTTATCTAAATTGAATATTTTTCTGAAAAAATTTGCAATATTTTCGTCTATTGACATATCAGTGACTTCAATTTTATCAAGTATAGCATAAAACATATTTACGTATTCTTTCATTTTTTTATTAACAGAAACATCCCCATAACCTATTTCTCTTATAGAAAGCTCAATTTGTCTTACAAAAAAATCAAATAATTCTTGTGATTTTTTTTTATTAATTTCTGATTTAAATTTTTTTAAAAATAATGCAAAGTGAAACATAAGAAACAATAGTCGATCAGAGAATTCATCATTTCTCTCAAGATTTAGATAAAGATTTTTATTTCTAGTTAATTTAATTAAATTGTTGTAAATATTTAAATATTCGGAATTCATATGCGTATTTTATTATTATCAATTGTTTTTTTTATCACTGCTTGTTCACCAAATAAAGTATCAAAAAACCACGGTTTTATTTCTTTAGAGAAAAAATTAGAAAATATAGTAATTAATAAATCAAATAAAAATGACATAATTGAAGTTATTGGGCATCCCTCCTCTATTAGTAAATTCAATTCTAACAAATGGTTTTATATAGAAAGAAAACAAACAAACCAGTCATTGTTTAAGTTGGGTATAAAAAAAATTAGCAAAAATAATATTTTAGTTATTGAATTTAACAATAAAGGTTTAGTAAAAAACAAGAAATTGGTTAATCTCAGTGATATGAACGAGCTAAAATATGTTAAAAAAATTACTACAAAAGAATTTGAACAAGATAATACTATATATAATATATTCTCAAGTTTGCGGGAGAAAGTTAATGCCCCCGCAAGAAATAAGACTAATAAAGATTAATGACCACCAGCGATAACTGCAAGTAGTAATAAAGCAACAATATTTGTAATTTTAATCATTGGATTTACAGCTGGCCCAGCTGTATCTTTGTATGGATCTCCCACTGTATCACCGGTTACTGCAGCTTTATGGGCCTCAGATCCCTTTCCTCCAAATTTACCATCCTCAATATACTTTTTGGCATTGTCCCATGCTCCACCACCTGCTGTCATAGAAACAGCAACAAATAATCCAGTTATAATTACACCAAGCAACATGGCTCCAACTGAAGATAGAGCAGCAACCTGGCCACCTATTGGTAGAATTATAATGTATAATACAATTGGAGATAAAACTGGTAACAATGAAGGTATAACCATTTCTTTTATTGCTGCTTTAGTTA
The DNA here is from genome assembly GCA_902616205.1 of uncultured Pelagibacteraceae bacterium. GTDB lineage: Bacteria > Pseudomonadota > Alphaproteobacteria > Pelagibacterales > Pelagibacteraceae > Pelagibacter. The sequence goes on along the minus strand of CACMRY010000037.1, from coordinate 5,011 downwards.
ATAAATCAACAAGTTTACCGTAATCTGGTTTTGCCTTACGTTTCATTATTCCAGGAATTTTTTTAAATTGTCTTCTAACTTCAACTACGACAGCGCCACCTGCTCTACCAACTGCTTGCATTCCCATTGAGCCAAATAAATATGGAAGCATACCACCAATTAATAAACCCACAACTACAAATGGATTTGATAAATCAAAAGAAACAACTATTCCTTCTAGTTTTGAACCAGCTTCTTTTGAAAAATACTTAATATCCTCTGTGTACGCAGCAAATAAAACTAAAGCACCTAAACCAGCAGATCCTATAGCATATCCTTTAGTCACGGCTTTTGTTGTATTTCCTACTGCATCTAATGCATCAGTTGTTTTTCTAACATTTTTTGGAAGATTAGACATTTCAGCAATTCCACCTGCGTTGTCTGTTACAGGTCCATATGCATCAAGTGCTACGACCATACCTGCTAGCGCAAGCATTGTTGTAACAGCAATTGCAATTCCAAATAAACCAGCAATCGCATTTGTTATTAATATACCCGCAACAATGATTAATGCTGGTATAGCTGTTGCCTCCATAGAAATAGCTAAACCCTGAATAACATTTGTACCATGACCCGTTGTTGAAGATGCAGCCACGGTTTTAACGGGACGATAATCTGTACCTGTGTAATATTCAGTAATCCATATTAGCAATCCAGTTATAATTAAACCTACTACACCACAATAATATAAGCTCATTCCTGTAAATGTAGTATCGCCAAAGCTATAACTGGCATCTAAACCAATCACATAATCTGTAACAGGATATAATACTACTAAAGATAAAATTGCTGTTGCTATAAAACCCTTGTACAAAGCGTTCATAACATTTTTTGAATTTCCTAATTTAACAAAGAATGTTCCGATAATTGAAGTAATTATGCACGCTCCACCAATTGTTAGAGGGTATATCATCATACTAATATCTGATTGAAAAAAAATAGAGGATAAAACCATTGTAGCTACAATTGTAACAGCATAAGTTTCAAATAAATCTGCAGCCATACCGGCACAATCACCAACATTATCTCCAACATTGTCTGCTATCACTGCCGGGTTTCTTGGATCATCTTCGGGAATACCTGCTTCAACTTTTCCAACTAAATCGGCTCCAACATCAGCTCCTTTTGTAAAAATTCCACCGCCTAATCTTGCAAAAATAGAAATTAATGAAGCACCAAATCCTAATGCAACTAAAGCATTAACTATTTCTCTTTCATCAACGCCAGATTTTAGAAGTATGTAATAATAAACTGCAATTGATAATAAAGCTAAACCAGCAACCAACATACCAGTTATTGCACCAGACTTAAATGCAACTGACAAACCTTCTGCTAAGCCTTTTCTTGAGGCCTCCGCAGTTCTGACGTTAGCTTGTACTGATACCAACATACCAACATATCCTGCTATTCCAGATAATGCTGCACCAATTAAATAACCAATCCCCACTAATATTGAAAAAGCGAAACTAATTATTACTAAAACAACTACTCCAACTATGGCTATAGTTTTATATTGTCTATTTAAATATGCTTTTGCCCCAATTTGTATTGCAGAAGCAATTTCTTGCATTTTGCTATTACCTGCACTTGATTTTAATATATTTGAACCAGTTACAAATCCATAGACTATAGAGAGTAAACCAGCAAGAATTGTATAAAGTAATATTGTTTCGATAGATGAGTTCATAATTTCCTTAAAAATCTTTTTTGTTTGTTTTTTAAAGTGCGGACATTACAAAAATAAAGCTAAAAGGCAATATTTAACTTATTTAAACTTGTGCAAATAACCTTTATTTTTAATACTTTTTAGATAATTTCCATTAGTATTTATAATTTGATTGGGCTTATTAGTAATAGTTCCTATTTTTGTAATTTTAATATTGATTCTTTTTGATAATTTTTTTATTTGCTCAACTTTTTTCAATGGAGATGTGAAAAGTACTTGGTAATCATCACCATTAGAAACAAAATTTTTTTTTTGAAAATTATTTAACTTTATTAATCTTTGAAGATTTTTAGATATAGGAATATCTTTAATTGATAAAATATATCCTAAATTTTGATTATTAATCATTCTTTCAAGATCTAAGATAAGGCCATCAGATATATCAATGGATGCAGATGCAATTGAAGGCATATATTTGTGTATTTTGAAAGCAATATCAGGGATATAATATTTTTTTATAAAATAATTTTCTAAACTTTTAGTAGATTTAATATTCTTATTTAAAATTTTTAATCCAGCATAGGCATCACCTATATTACCAGTAACAAAAATCGCATCACCAATATCTGAATTATTTCTTTTAACAATTTTTGTTGCAAAACCAATTACAGTAACTGTGAATGATGTGGTACTAGAATATGTTGTGTCTCCACCACTAAGTAATAGTTTATATTTTTTTAATTCTTCTTTTAAAGATTTAACAATTAATAAAAAATTAGTTTGATTAGACAACCTATTATTTATTGAAGCTGATAAAAAAATATATTTAGGTTTAACACCTTTGCAAATTAAATCGGATATAGAGGAACGAATAATTTTTTTTATTATTAAATCTGGTTTTTTAGTATTTATAAAGTGAATTTTTTCATTATATGTATCTGTTGATACAACAAGACGTTTCTTTTTATCAAAAAAAACATCATCATTTAGCTTAAGAGAACTAGGATTATTAGCGGCTAGATATTTTAAATATTTTGATATTATTTTATCATCATCCATTAGGTGATCGCACTTTTTTAGAAATCTTATCAAGCAAAGCGTTAAGATATTTTGTTTGAGAAATATCTATAAAAAAATTTGAGGCGTTTAAGTATTCCTTAATAATAATTTTAGTTGAGGTTCTTGGCTTATATAAAAATTCAAAAATTGCACTTTTTATTATTACTTGAAATACTTTGTCTAATCTAATCATATTAAGATCAGTTTTTAAATGATTATTAATCTCATCTGTAATTACTTCATCCCTTTCTAATGTACCATTTACTACGTCTTTAATAAATTTTTTAAATCTGTGTTTTGGAAAAGCTAATTTTTCTTCTTTATTAAAAAATTGACCATATAATTTTTGAATAATTATTACCCTTGGGTTATTTTTAGGACTATAAATTATTGACATTTATTTATTGGTTAACACAACTTTTACAGCTTCAGAAGCTTCTAGTCCTTTTTTCCTTCTAGCAATAGCTTGCTTTTTATTAAGGCAAGTAATAATACCGTTTCCAATTGGTTTTTTTGAACTAATGGATAATTTCATTATCGCATCTGTTGCAGATTGGGAAATAAAATCAAAGTGTGGCGTTTGTCCTTTAATTACACAACCTAAAGCAATGAAACCATTGTATTTATTTATATTTCTTGAAATAGTTACTGGTATCTCAAATACTCCAGGCACTTTAAGAATTTTAATAGAATAATGTTTTTTGTTTAAATTATTTAAAGTGCTTTTCAACAAATCATTTGAAATATCTTTATAATAATCTGCGATAATAACTAATATTTTTTTTTTCATTTTATTATTTCTTGTTTTTGTATTCTAATTCCATATCCCTCTAAACCAACAACCTTTTTAGTTGATCTTGTTACCAAAATCATATTTTTTATTTTGAGACTTTTAATTATTTGAGCACCTATACCGTAATTTTTAATAAGTTTATCAAATCCCTTTTTATAAAATTCCTTAGATTTATATTGTTTGAGAGTTTGTGAAACAGATTTTAGATTTGGATCTCTTATAAAAACCAACACACAGTTATTATATTTTTTAAAGTAAGATAATGTTTTATTAAATGAATTTGGTAATTTTTGACTAATCAAATAATTTTGAACTACATTGGATGAAATAACCCTAACTCTTGGTGTAGAGTTTGAATTAATTTTTCCTTTTAATAACGCGAAATGTTCCGAACCATCTAAAACACTTTCAAATACTTTAATAGTATATTTTTGATTTTGTACAACTATACTTGATGTATTTTTTGATTTAATTAACTTTTCTTTTTTTAATCTAAAAGAGATTAAATCATCGATTTTTGCAATTGCAAGTTTATGCTTTTTTGCAAATTTAAATAAATCTTCACCTTTTGCCATAGTTCCATCCTCATTCATAATTTCACATATAACTGCAGCTGGAAGTTTATTGGACAGTTTAGCTATATCTACGGATGCCTCTGTATGGCCTGCTCTTACAAGAACTCCTCCTTCTCGAGCAATAATTGGAAATACATGTCCAGGGGAAACTATTTCTTTTTTATTGGGATTTTTTTTAGTAGCAACTTTTATTGTTTTAGCGCGATCTTTTGCTGATATACCTGTTGTTATTCCTTTTTTTGCTTCAATAGAAACTGTAAAAGCAGTTTTATTTCTAGATTGATTAACAGGCGCCATATAACTAAGTCCCAATTTTTTTGCATGTATATTATTTAATGTTAAGCAAATTAATCCTCTTCCATACTTAGCCATAAAATTTATTTTTTTGTAATCAACATCTGATGCAGAGAAAACTAAATCTCCTTCGTTCTCTCTATTTTCATCGTCAACCAATATATACATTCCTCCCTTTTTTGAGATAGAAATAATTGTTTCAATGTTACTGAATTTATTTTTTTTCATTTAAAAATTTTTTTACATATTTAGATAGAATATCTATCTCAATATTAACTAAATCATTTTTTTTTAAATAATATAAATTAGTTAACTTTAATGTGTGAGGAATAACCCAAATTTCAAATGAATTTTTTTTTATTTTTGCAATTGTTAAAGAAACACCATTGATTAATATAGAGGCTTTTTCGACTAAAAATTTCTTAAATTTACTCTCAATTCTAAATACATAAATTTTTGATTTATCAATTTTTTTAATCGACATTATTTTCGAGACTGTATCAACATGACCTTGGCAAATATGACCAGATATATTTTGTTTATATTTAAGAGGAAGTTCTAAATTTATAATTGATCCTAATTTAA
>CACMRY010000036.1 GCA_902616205.1 uncultured Pelagibacteraceae bacterium | reverse complement strand
ACCTGGAGCAGAAGGAAAAACATAAAGACCATATTTTTTACAGAAATCAAATAATTTGTTTGAGTCTAAATCAACAAATCTAATTTTTTTAAAGTAAATATATTTCATTTTCTTATTTATTTTATAGTGTTTTTAATAACATGTAGTTAGAAAAAAAATACATATAAAAATATTACAATCATTAAATGACTGTAAATTAGAAAATTTGATTTTTTATACTTAATTAAATATGAGTATTTAAATTCAACATAAACAGTATATATTTTAATATTCTATCTTTATGAATTTATTATTTGTTTGTACACATCCAATACAAAATTTAATTCCTTTATTTGTAGAACTAAACAATAAGAAAATGATAAATTTTAAAGTTTTGTATTGGGAAAAAATGAATAAGGAATATTTTGACACACTATTTAATCAGACAATAAACTTTAATATAGAAACTTTAAATGGTTATAATTTTGACTATTTATATGAAAATAAGAATAACAACAAAGACGTAGTTAAATTTTCAAACCAATTATTAGTAACACTTAAATTGATCAAGTATTTATTCACAAATAAAAGTGAAGTAGTTTTAGTTTATGGTTATTATTTTCCACATATTATTTTATTGTTATTTTCGAAAATTTTAGGGAAAAGAACTATAATAAGGTCTGTTTCATATAATCTTGGAAATAGAAATATAATAAAAAAAATTTTTAGAAAAATTTATTATAGTTGTGCAAATCTTTTTATTGATGAATTTTGGTCTATTGGTAAGCTAAATACTGATTTCTATTTAAATTTTGGGGCTAAAGAAAAAAATATAAAAATTATACCTTCAAGTCAAATTACTAAAGAATTTGTTTTTAAAGACGAACATGATTTTTTTACAATCAAGGAAAAATTTATAAATAAATATCCTCAAATTAAAAATAAAAAAATAATTTTATATGCAGGTAAGTTTCTCAAAAAAAAAAGACCGATGTTCTTGTTAGATTCCTTCGCACAAGCAAAAATTAAAAATGATTGGATTTTATTACTTGTTGGTGGAGGTGGCTTTCATAATCAAGATGTTATTGAATATTTAAAAAACAAAAACCCCCACAATATATTTTTTTTAGGATTTAAAGATTTAAAAGAAATTTTAATATTATATGATTTGTGTGAAATAATTGTTTTACCATCTGATTATGGTGAAACTAACGGAAATGTTTTACTTGAGTCGTCACAATTTAATTGCTCTTGCATTGTTAGCAATCGAGTAGGAGCATATCCTGAAATTGTATCTGATAATAGAGGATTAGTTTTTGAAGCATCCAAAAAAAATGAACTTATTAACAATTTAGAGTTATTAACAAATGATGATAATTTAAGAGACAAACAAAAGAGAAATAATTTAGAATTTAGTAAAAAAATTAAACCTACCTATGCCGCAGATAAAATTATAGATATTTTGTCGTCTTATGAAACATAATTTATATCTCTCAACAGAAATAATTGCACAAACACCAATAAGCCATGATCATTCGGCGGGTTTTCACGATATCAGACCATTTAATAAAGTTAATAACAATCTTATAATTTTGCATAGATACCCTTTGAATACTCTTGGGTTCAAAATAAATTCTGAACATGAACATAAAGTCGATATATGTTTATGGGATATAAACAAAACAAGTATTGAAAAAATTGACGAAACAGATCTTTGGAGTTGGGAGCAAGGGTCTAGATTACAATGGTTAAATAGTACCAATTTAATTTACAACAAAAGCAAAAATCAAAAAGATTCATCCATTATTTATGATTTTTTGAATAAAAAAAAAACAGATTTAGAAACATCTATCTATTCAATAAATAAAGGAGGATTAATTTTAAGTATTAATTATGCCAGATTATGGAAATATTGGAAATCATATGGTTATAAAAATCTTAATAATCTTGATTTAGACATTCAAAGAAAAAAACCTGAAAATGATGGTATATTTTTAAGTGATTTAAATGGTAGTAAACAATTAATTCTTTCCATTGAAAAAGCTGTTGAAATATGTGGTCTAAAAAATTTAGATAAAGAATTTTTTTTATGCCATCCTACATTCAACCCAGTAGGTAACAAGTTTATATCATTATTAAGATACTTTAATGACTCGGGTGCGCTTATTTCATATTTGATATCTACAGATATGGAAAAAAATACTAATACTATTATAGCAAGAGAAAAAGTTTCACATTTTGAATGGATAAGTGAAAATGAAATTATTGTCTGGTGTAGAAATCTAAATAATAAAATTACTAATTTAAGAAATAATTCTTTTTTAGAAAAAAATGTTTTTCCTATTATTAAAAAATTTCTTAGTTTTTCAAAAGCAAGTTTCAAAAATAAAATACTTTCGAATTATTATTATATTATAAATGTAGATAATCCTTCAAATCCAAAAAAAATAACAAATAAATTATTAAATGAGGATGGTCACCCTCAAATATCACCAAATAAAAGATTTTTAATTACAGATACTTATGCTGATAAAAATGGTTACTTAAAACTATTTTTATTAGATCTTAAAACAGATCAAGTTTATAAAATTGGTGAGTTTAAGATTGCTGATTATCTTGTAAAAAATAAATTAAAATATGATCTACATCCAAGGTGGGATAATTCAGGAAAATTAATTAATTTCGATTCATCGCATTTGGGAAGTAGACAAAATTTTGTGATAGATATAACAAAATTATTATTAGAGATTGGGTAACTAAATTTATGAGAATAAATTATCTAGCAAACTATAAAGAAGATAGACGTTATAGTATGAACAATTATGTTGATGATTTGTGTCAATATCAAAAAGAATTTACTAACTTTGAAATAAATAAATTTGTTCCAAAAATAAAACTAATTTGTAAGATTATGCCTAAAATATGGGCTCATAGATTTTCAAGATATGTAAGTTATTCTAATTTAATAAAAAAATTACCCTACTACGATGTTACTCATGTAATTGATCATTCTTATGCTCATTTAGTAAAAAATATTAAAAGTAAGGTCAAAATTTTAACTGTTCATGACCTTATACCCTTAGTCTTTGAGGGGAAAAACCAATTAGACTTGTATAATTTAGATAAAAAAAATAAAAGTAAAAAAAAATATTTATTTAGATATTCTACAAAGTTTTTTAAACATTATGATAAAGTTATTGCTGTTAGTCAGAATACTAAGAAAGATATTTTAAGATTTACAGATTGTCCTGAGTCTAAAATAAATGTACTACACTTAAATATTCCTAAAGACAACTTTAATTCAAAATTAGTTGACAGAGATCAAATTTGTAAAAAATTTAATATTCCTTTAAAACGAAAGAAAATTTTAATAAGTGGAAATGGGTTTTATAAAAATCATATTACATCGCTTAGAGTATTTGAAAGTCTATTGGAGAAAAAGTTTGATATTTGTTTAATTTGGATTGGACACAAAAAGGAAATAGAGAATATTAAAAATATTAAATATATAAATAAAATTTATAAAATACCTATTATTAACAAATCAGATTTACCATCAATTTATAAAATTTGTGATATATTGTTATTTCCCTCTTTATATGAAGGAATGGGGATATTGCCTATAGAAGCTATGAAAACAGGTATTCCAATTGTAACAAGTAACACCTCATCAATTCCTGAAATAGTTGGTGATGTAGGTATTAAATGTGACCCAGAGGACGTAGATGAAATATCAAAAAAAATAATACATCTCTTGACAGATGAAAAATATTATAACCAAAAAGTAAAAGAAGGTTTAGAAAGAGCTAAATTATTTGATTATGATAAAATGCACAAACAAATAATAAACATTTATAAGGAAGAGTTATCAAAAAAAATTTAAATTTAAATTATTATAATTTTTTTCTTTTATTTTATTCTGTAGAAAATTTTTCTATATGTATAAATAAGTTTTTAGAGGTAAATTTTTCAAATATAGATTAAAAGTTAAATCCAAAATTTTTTAAGATATCTTTTCTATTAATTCCAAAAAATATATTACCCATAAATTTATAATTTTTATAATCTTTATGAAACTCATTTGGCACACAACAGATCATTTTTATCCATTTATTATTATCAAAATTACGTAAATTTTCTAAAGTTAAATTATAAGGTTTATTTTTGGAACTTACAATTGAGATTAAGCTATAATCTAGATCTTTAAAAAAATCGAACAAGTTATTTGAATAGTTTTCAATTAAAATTGATGGTCTATTAGTTTGAATTATTTGTTTAGCGCCATATAAAACATTCATGTCTAATCCATCAATATCTATTTTAATTGCAGTAATATTTTTAAGCTTATTTTCTAAACAAAATCTATCTAAAGTAATCTGATTTATTTTTTCTGAAGTTGTTTTTTCGTAATTAAAATTTTTTTGGTAAAATGAATATCCACTTTTAGAGTCGACACCAGTAACAACTTTTTCTGAGTTGCCCACAAAATATTTATAAAATTGAGTTTTATTATTACCTTTTTCTAAAATATCTATGCATTTTTTACTTGGTTCAAAACCATATATTTTATTAAAATAATCCTCAAATAATTTAGGGTAATATCCAGAATGACAACCTATATCTAAAAAAATATTATTATTTCTATTTTTTATACTATCTAAGAATAAATACTCATTTCCCCAATCTGTAAAACATCTTGTCAAATAAATTTCTGCGGCAGAAGGATCCCAATTATAAATACTATAATTTTTTTTTGTGATTAATTTGTAAATAAATTTTTTTTTGTTGATTTTTCTTAAAATTTTAATTCTAAGTAATCTATAAAAATAGTTAAAAATACCTACTTGTTTAATAAAATTAAAATTCAAATTAATCAATGATTTTAAATTGATTATGTTTAAATGAAAATAATCTAAAAAATTTATTTGGATATTTATAAAAAAAATTAAACAAAATTATAATAATTTTTTTAAATTTTTTCCTTTTGATTTCTTCTGAAGAAAATTTTTCTATATGTGTAAACAAATTTTTAGGATTTTTTAGATCAATTATTAAATGTAATCTATCTTCAGATCCTCTATTTATGATTTGATGCGGAAACGAGTAATCGCCGTAAAAAAGACTTCCTGGTTTCCAATTGTAAAGTTCATGACATAGATTATTTTCACACTCATCATTAACTACAAGCGGCATATGCAATCGACTGTTACCAAACTCTATTGATTCATCCCAGTCTCTATGCCAATTAATTTTTTTTTTTGCTTTTAAAGTTGAAAAACGAATTCTTCTTGGCTCGCATTCATATTTATTTAATAAATTCTTAATTACCATGTCAGTATAAGAAAAATATTTAATTATTTCTGTAGGTGAAGTTTTTGTATTTAAATTTTTAGCAACAGATCTTGCTTTACCTCCTTCAGAATATAGAGAAACTACCTCCCATCCACCATCATGATCAATACCAATACTCGGATGCTCTATTTGGGATAAATTGTTTTTTGCGATATTATACTCTTCTAAGATTTTATGGTGATCAAAATTAAAATCAATCCTGTAAGTAAAGTTTAGTGAAAGTTTTTTTGAAATAATTTGCCAGGGCCAAAGCATAATAATTTTATATATATAGTTTTTTAATATAACTCAAAATCAATACTATTATTAATCAGATATTTAGACCATAAAAAAAAATCAGATCTCTGAAATTGATTTAATCTATCTATATTAATTCTAATTTTTTTTGATATTTTTAATTGATTTTTGTCAAATTTCATTTTTAAAAATGATGGCTTAAAGATTCCTTTTGTTGGTGAAATTTTCTTAAAATTAAGTTCTTCATCAAGATATTTTCTAATAGATAATTTATTAATTAGTTTAGAATAATCATAATCAACAAATTCTCTTTTTTCGTAATAATCAATTAGGTTTTCATTTAAAAATGGAAAAAAAACATTTGAATTTTCATCGCATGCATCTGTATATAAAATTGATTTATTAATAGCACAACAAAAGTCGTAATGAATTCCCCTTTGTAACGCTCTTTGCAGAACAGCGTTATCATAATTTGTGTATTTTTTATAAAAACTTACTTGATCATAATAATTATCTAACTTTATGTTTGAACCCGGAAAATTTGCCATGTAATCAGGTCTAAATAAGTCTCCATATTTGCCTAATTTATTTATAGTATTTAATGATAATAGCTTATGAAGATTTAAATTTGAAAATAGTCTTTGAAAAGACATTTTTTGTAATTCTCTTTTTCCAGGTAAATGCCCCATGTAAGCATCATTTCCCATGCCATCAATAAAAACAGAATCTCTAAAATTAATTTTATTTTCGAAATGAATATCTAATAATAACATTACAGATAGGCCAGCTGGATCTAAAACTGGTTCCTTAATTTTTTTATAAACATCGTTAAAATTAAGATATTTTAATTTATGATTTGCAAAAAATATTTTGATATCTAATTTTTCTGATAAATCTAAAATTGTTTTTTTCTCATAATTATCTTCAGCATATGAATAATATAAACAATTTATATTATTTTTTTTTATCCTAGAGGCTATAAATGTTGAGTCTTTTCCTCCTGAAAAAAATAATATTGGTTGTCTATCTAATAAACTAATTTTTTTTAAACCTTCATCAAATATACTAAGCCAATCATGATAATTTATATTTTGAAAAATATTATTTGTTTGAATTTTATTTGAATAATTTCTTATAAGTTTTTGCTCTAAATCTATAGCTTTTATATTTTTATTATTATAAGTCCATCTTACTATTGAATTATCAAAACTACAAAATCTATTTTGTAAAATCTCTGCAAGAATTTTTTTATCAATTAATTCACCTCTTAAATTATATTTCACTTTTCTTTTCTGTTAGAGTTTTTTTTGATAAATATAGATAATAGATCATAATACAAAAACATATGAAAAAAAATTGCATGAATTGTATTCCTGGACCTCTAATAAATATGTAAATATAAATAATGTAAAAAAAATAATGCACAGAAAATAGTTGAAATAATAATTTTTCTCTAACTTTCAAAACAGCACTAAACATTATTTTGCCAATTATTAATATTAGTAAATGGTATACAAATACACCTATCAAACCTAGATTGTATGAAGCTTCCAAAAATATTGCAAAAAATAATCTATTTGAAATATATCCTTGTACGTAATTCAATTCTGAAATATTTGTTATCATTTTATCTGGAAAGAAAAATCTTGGCTTAAGTGTACTTGTAAATTGGGAAAAGATGTTTCCACCAATTTCTTTATTTTCGTCTGTAAGAGCATCTAATATAACAAAATAGTCATAAATATTATGATTTGGGTTGATTTTAAATCTTGATTCAGACAAAAAATTTGTAAAATCCTTTATTTTTAAATCAGTT
>CACMRY010000035.1 GCA_902616205.1 uncultured Pelagibacteraceae bacterium | reverse complement strand
TTTTGTCAATGATGAGGTTAAATCGTCAATTTTTTTTGTAATATTTCTCTTTTCTTTATCTATTTCTTCTAATTGATCTTTAATTAATTTATATTTTTTTTGTGATTTAGATAATTCGTGACTTAATCTCAAATTTTCGTCCTGATGAAAATTGAGTTTTTGTTTCAGGTTACTTAATTGTTCTGTTTGATCAAGAGTGAATTGTTTCGAATTCTTTTTTCTTAGATTTATAAGTTCGTTATGAAGTTTTTTATTATTCTCCACAAGTTTGACTTCATTTGCTCTTAATGAAGATAATTCATATTGTAAATTTGTATTCATATCAGTAAGAATTTTATTTTTGTTTTCATGTTGGAGTCCAGATTCATTTTTTAGAGAATTATTTTCTCTTTCTAAGGATTTATTATTTTTAACAAGAATTTTTTCTTTATTTATTAATGCGGTTATTTGATCTTTTAAATTATAGTTATCCTCTAATAATGTTTGTTTTGTATCCTCAGTCGATATATTAATTTTCTCTAATTCGATTTTTTCCTCATTTAATTGAATTTTGCCCTTCTCTAAGTTACTTATTCTTTCCTGATATTGATCATTTATATCTATTAATATTTTTTTATTTTTTGATAATAAAGAAACTTCTTGATTAAGCTTTATATTATTTTTAAGTAGTAATTTTTCATTTTCTTTAATTAAAACTAATTCTTTTTTTAATTGATCAGTTTGTTCAGATAAATAATTTTTTGTCTCTGTTAGTGTAATTATATTTTCTTGTACTTGATTATTAGCTTTGACAAATTGTCTCTCATTTATAATCATATTTTCTAATTTATTTTTAAGAATATTATTGTTTTTTTCTAATTTTTCAAAATACCCCTGCTTCGAATTTATAGAACTTTTTAATTCAAAATTTTCATTTTCTAAGTTTCTATTTAATTCCACCAATTCAAATTCTCTTTCAGAAGCTAATTTCAAATTTTTTTCAAATTCTTGAAATTTAAAATTTAAAATTTTCTCATTATTTTTAAGATGAGATATTTCCTCTTTTAAAATTTTATTTTTTTTTAAATTTTTTAATTCGTTCTTTCTAAGGTCAGATATAATATTATGTAGTTTTTTGTTTAATAATTGTTGATCAAATATAATTTTAATTGTGTTTTTTCTTATTTTTTTTTTTAATAATTTATATATTTCATCTATTATTTCACGTTTATTTACATCTTCTTCTGGATAATGAATTTTATTTTCAGCTATGAAAACTGATTTATTTTTTTGTTTTTCTGGTGAATAATCTTTATTGTGAATATCAGTTAAAATTAAAGGTTCATTTAATTTTTTGTCGTCTAAATAATTGATGTCTAATTTTGATTTTCTAGTATTTTTTAAACCTTTTTTGTTTAATTTTTTTGTTGGCAGATTTTCATTAAAAGTTTCTTTTTTATTTTTTTTTTTTCTATTTAAAATGCTATTACTAGCTTCAACTATTTCATTTATTGAAAAAATTTTGATCATTAATACAACTTCAAGTTTTAGTCATTTTTGTAACTCTGTCCAGTTTACTTTTTTTGGATTTGTTCTCTAAATATTGGCTTCACTGATTATTTTACTCGCCTCTATACTTAAAGATCACATAGAAAGTCTTAAGAATTATGTATAAATCAAGCGCAATATTCCAGTTTTTTAAATACCATAAGTCATATTCCATTCTCTTCTTCATCTGTTCATCTGAAGTGGACCCTCTTAATCCATTTACTTGGGCCCAGCCGGTTAATCCAGGACTACATTTATGTCTTTTTAAATAGTTCATAAAAAGTTTTGAGTATTTTATATCGTGCTCAACCATGTGTGGTCTTGGACCTACTATTGACATATCACCAACTAATACATTGTATAATTGCGGTATTTCATCAATGCTAAATTTTCTTATAAATGTTCCAGATTTCAATTTTCTGTTATCATCCACGGTAACTTGTGTAGTCCTATCAAATTTTTTTTTGTTTAAAGTACGTAATTTATAAATCTTAAATCTTCTTCCATCCCATCCTGTTCTGTCTTGTGTAAATAAAATAGGAAAACCGTCTTCAATAAAAATAAAAATAGAAGATAAGAGTAATATTGGACTTGCGAATATTAAAAAGATTAATGAAAAGACTTTATCTATTATGATTTTAATTAAAAAATTTGGTCCGTAAAATTTCGATATTTCATATTTTCTAAATGCAAATTTATTATATAAAAGATTCTCTTGTAAAATATTTGATTTTGTTTTTAAATTTACAATTAATATATCAACAGAAAATCTAATTATTTTTGAAATTAATTTATCAACTTCATTTGGATTATTTTCTAATACCCAAATTTGCCCCAATTCATGATATTCTAATATTGATCTAATATCATCATCCTGCGAAAATACTGGGATTTTTATTTCACTTCTTATGGTAGATTTTTTAAAATTAGAAAGATCATTTACTATACAGCATTTAAAAACATTTATTTTTTCTTTTTTATTTTTTAAAAAAAAAATAATGTCTTTATAATTACCTACTATTAAAATATTTTTGTGAATAATGTCGTTGTTAACCATATAATTATAGATGAGATTAAATAATTTCTTAGCAAGGAACAAATTAAACGTTAAAAATATAATTGAATAAATAAAATTTTGATTAACTACAAAGTTTAATTTGCTCACAAAAAAAATAGCAAAAATACTAATTTTTAAAATAAAGATAACTAATAAGTCTTCCTTTATGAAAGAGATAAAATTAAATTTATAACTTTTATTTTGTAAAAAAAGAATTGTTGAAACAAAATAAAGAAGTGAAAGTAGGATAGAAAATAAATAATATTGTGATGATATAAATATATGAAAATCTAAAATTTCATATATTGAATTTTCTTCTAAGATAGAAAATAAATAATAACTTAATAAAATAATGAAAGATTTAAAAAATTTAACAAAGTATATGTAAGCTGAATCATCATTTTGCAAAACCTTTTCAAGCCTGAACATTTTTTTTAGGAATTTTTTGATGAATAATAATTATAGTAACTTGGACCATAGTTATAATAATATGAATAATAACTGTCTTTTGATGTATCAAGATCATTAATAATTATTCCATGAATTTTACTTCCCACACTTTGAATCTTCTTAATAGCTGACATATAAGTTACTGTTCTTGTTTGCTCAGATCTTATTAGAAATAAGTTGAAATCGGTTGCTTGAGCTAATATTAATGTGTCTGAAACTGGTTGTACTGGTGGTGAATCAATTATTACATAATCATATTCAATTTTTAAAGTATCAAAAAATTTCTTTATTTGCTCTCTATTTACAATATCCGACATATCAAATCTCTTTTCTCCAGATGTAATAATATCTAGCTCAGTTCCTGGGACCTTAAATATTGTATCTTTTAAACTTGCTGAGCCTGTTATTATCTCCCCAAGTCCTAAAATTTCCTTATCAAATTTATAAAAACTATTAAGAACAGAAGGTCTTCTAATATCTGCCTCAATAAATAATACTTTTTGTGTTTTTTCTAAAGATAGTGCTAAATTAAAAGCATATGAGGTTTTACCTTCAGATGGATTACTTGAAGTAACCATATAACTTGAATTTTTTTTAAATTTAGATTCTATTATAGCTCTAGAAGATCTTATTGACTCTGAAAAATTTGACTCGCTGTCCTCCAAAAACATTTGTAATATATGATAACCTTTCTTAATTTTTTGAACTCTTGGTAGAACCCCAACTTGAGGTAATCCAAGTGAATCAATTGACTCGGGACTTTTAAGCACTGAATGGTTCAACTCTTTGTAGAAAATTAGACCAAAAAATCCTAGAAAAGATAAAAGCATACCTAAAATAAAGTTTTTTGTGGGTTGTGGTGAAATCGGGTTTGTTGCCAAACTTGGCATTTCAATTATTTTTAATCTAGATACTTGTAAGTTTTGAGCCTCATTAGTTTCCTTAACTCTTTGTAAAAAAGACTCATAAAGTTTTTTACTACTTTCTACTTCTCTAAGAAATTTCATCATACCTGATTCTTTTTCCTCAATTAATTGAAGTTCTTCGGTTGATTTTTTTAATTCTTTTTCAGATAATTTTATAAAACCATCTAAATTACTTAATTCAAATGCTTTTTGTTCAATTCCTAAATTTATTTCATCTTCTAATTGTTTATTAAGTTTAAATTTATAATCATAAGCCTTTGCTAATTTTGGATGATTGTCTGTATAAATCAATGACAATGATTGAATTTGACTTTCATTAGCTGACAAACTGTCTTTTATAGTTTTAATTTGATCAAGTGTTCTTAAATCCTCTATTGCTAGTAAAGCATCAATGTCTCCATCAGCTATTTTTATAGACAATAAATCATTTTGTTTTTTTTGAAAATCTTGTTTTGCATCAATAATCCTTTTAGCAATTGATTGTATTTCATCTATTTTTAATTCTTTTACTCCTCCAGTATCGATCAGGTTATTTTCTTTTTTATAATCAGCTAAATTTTTTTCAGCAATATCAATTTGTTTTACTAATTCTTCTAATCTAGATGCTATTTTGGTTTTAGCATAATTAGTAATTTGAATTTTAGAATCAACTTCATATCTTTGATAGGAGCTAATAATACTTTTCAAAGCTAATTGTGATATTCTTGGGTCATTTGATATAAATTTAAGTTTCAATACATCGCTTCTTGGAACATTGCTAACTTGAAAATTTTTACTTAAAATATTTTTAATATAATTTTTATCAATTATAATTTTTTTTTTTGTTAATCTTTGAAAAGTTGATGTTTTTATCTGTGAATAAAGTCTCTCAAATTCAAGTTGTTTTTTTTTATCCTCAACTATAAATTCTAAAACTTCATCACTTTTTAAAATAGCTACCTGATTATTAACTCTATTACTTTGACTTTCTATAGAATATACCTCTTCGATATTTACAATATTGTTTTCTTCAGGGGATATAACTATTGTGGCTTCACTAACATATTTTTTCTCAATATTTAAAGATATTAAAAAAACTAGTATTGCGACACATAATGATAAGAGAATTAAATTTTTTAAATTTTTTCTTAAAATTAAGAATACAAATTTAAAATCTCCAATATCAAAAAAATTTATAAATTCATTAAATTGTTTAATCATTTATAACACCTAAATTTAAACTATTTACATCAGAATTTGTAAGATTTTAACAGTTTATTTTAAAAAATGTTATGTATTATTGTCAAAATTGACTCACAAATCGAAATTTTATTTAATTTCATAAAGATTTATATATTTTATAAGATCTCTACATTAAAAAAATTAATGAAAAAACTTTTAAATAATAAAATCTTGAGAAAAGTTCTTTTTCTAAAAGTAATTTTATTTGTTATTAGTTCTTGTGTACAGTCACCTGGTTTCAATCAAAATCCAAAAAAACAAAATCCAAAAAAAATCTCTAATAATCTCACTATAAATGAAGTTGAAATTAATTTAATTCCATTAAATAAATTAACTGATGAACAAATAACTTTTTACAATCAAATCGATGTTCAGGAACTAGATCACAAAATAAAAAAATTTAGTAATATTTATAATTATGAATATAATTATATTTTAGGTACCTCAGATGTGGTATTCATAAATTTAAGTGAGATAGATGACTTAAATGGCTCATATATAATTGACCAAGAAGGTAAAATAGATCTGCCATTTGTAGGAGCAGTTAAAATTAGTGATTTAAATTTAGATCAAGCTAAGCAGGTTTTGCAAAATAATGTAAAGGAATTTTACAAAAATCCAGATCTACAAATTAAGATTGAAGAATATAATAGTAGTAAGGCATATTTTCTTGGAGCGGTAAAAAATCAATTAACATTAAATTTAAATCAAGAACCAATAAGATTAATTGAAGCAGCAATTCAAGCAGGATTTGCTCCAGGATCTGGTTCAAAAGGATTGGGCACTAAAGGTTTCTTAAGGCGTAATAACATAGTTTATAAAATAAATTTAGAAAATGCTTTTAAAAATACTGACGACAAGGAAAATTTTTTTTTAAAAAAAAATGATGTAGTTTTTGTTGATAGAAACTCAGACTCAATTCATGTTTTTGGTGAAGTTTCTAAACCAGGCACATTTTACCCCAACCTCGATTTTAGTTTAACAGAATTAATTTCAACTAGTGGTTTAAATCAATTAACTGCAAATGCTAAAAAAGTTTATGTTATTAGGGAAGATTTTAACAAATTTTTATCAGTAAGCATATTTCAACTTGATATAGAAAATCCTGTAAACTTAATTGTAGGTAGAAAATTTAAGTTAAAATCTAAGGATATTGTATTTATACCAGCATCCAAGATTGTTAAGTGGAATAGAACTATAAGTTTGCTTTTACCTCAAACATCATTATTTAATTCATATAATCCTATTATACAAGGTGGAGTTAAAGGTGGTGGTAATCTTAGCGAGTAACTTTATCATTTAATACAAAAAAAATTATAAATAAAATTTGTATAATTGGTATATGTAGAGAAAAATCAAACAACAGTAATACAAGTAAATATATAAATAAAATAAAATTTATTAATTTAAAATCATGGATCAAACTTAATATTCGAACTAGAGACAAAATTAATACAATTGATCCTATAAATCCAAATTCACCAAAAAACTCTATAATACTTGAATGTGCATGATCAGCGTAGAGATTACTATTATTTGGAAATGATAATTTAAATAAAGTTTCAAATCCTCCAGCACCATAACCTAAAATAAAGAAATTTGGAATTTGACTAAAGGAAAATTTAATAATTTGAAATCTAGATAAATTATAATTCTCAGCAAAAATATGTGAAAACTCATTATTAATAAACGCAAATCTTTCGATGAGTTTTGAAGAACCAAAAAAAATACCTAATATAACTATATCAAAAATGATTATGGCATATAATAAAAATTTAAATTGAAAGTTGATATTTTTTTTTTTATTTGATTCATGTATTAAGTAAGAAATAATAGTAATTAACATTAAAAAGTTACCTATCCTTGAAAAAGAAGTTAAAATCCCAAGAGTAATAAAAACTAGGAAGAATCTAATATAAATTTTTAGAAAAAAATTATCTTTAGTTTCAATATTATTATCTATGCTTATGTATTTTTGTATTTCTAAGGCTGCCAACAGGCAGAAAAGCAAAAATATAGAAAATACAGTTCTATTTATGAAAAAACCAGTTGATGAATCTCTGTAATGATATGTTTTTTTTACAAATAATACATCAGGATTTCCAAATAAGTATAAAACTATTGCAAAAATTGAAAATAATGCACCTACAGACGATAAAAAAATAAAAAATCTTCTTATATGTGATTTTCTGTAAAAAATCATTTTCACTATAAACAAAAATAATATTAAAGATA
>CACMRY010000034.1 GCA_902616205.1 uncultured Pelagibacteraceae bacterium | reverse complement strand
AAAAGCTCAAAAAATATTAAAAAAAAAATATAAAAATTATTGGTGTATTTTATCTAAAACTATATAAAGCTTTTTTTTTGTGTTATACGAAAATAATTTTGGGGTGTAGCCAAGTGGTAAGGCAGCGGTTTTTGGTACCGCCATTCCTAGGTTCGAATCCTAGCACCCCAGCCAAATATGAACAATATATTAACTAAATTTTTCAATTTTAAAAAAAAATTAAACCAAAAAGAAATCTTATTTCAAAATATTAAAAATACATCAGATGTAAAATCTATTTTTAATGCAATTTCTAGTCATAATAAATGGAGCGATGTAAGATATGTTGGTGGATGCGTAAGAAAAATTTTAAATAACGAAAATTACGATGACATAGATTTAGCGACAAATCTTAATCCTGATCAAGTAAAAGAATGTTTGACATTAAATAAAATAAAGTTTTTTGAAACTGGGATAAAACATGGAACAATAACTGCAAGAATAGGTAATCAAAATTTTGAGATAACTTCTTTAAGAAAAGATGTTAAAACAGATGGAAGACATGCTGAAGTAACTTTTACAAAAGACTGGAAGGAGGATTCAATTAGAAGAGACTTCACTATAAATTCAATATACGCCGATATTGATGGAAATATATTTGATCCAAATAATGGAGTAGAAGATCTGCAAAATGGAAAAGTAAGATTTATTGGAAATTCTTATGAAAGAATTCAAGAAGATTATCTGAGAATCTTGAGGTATATAAGATTTTTTCTTTTGTATAGTACGAAAGATCACAGCAATGAAATCAAAAAGACTATAAAACAAAATATTAACGGTGTTGCCAATCTATCCAAGGAAAGATTATTATGTGAATTAAATAAAATATTTAAATCAAGAGCTTTATTTAAATTAGTTAAGGATAATTTTTCATATGAAATTATTTCACTTATTTTTCCTCAATTGATTAATCTCAAAATATTAAAAAAATTAGAAAAGAAAAAAGAAGAAATACTAATAAATAAAAGTTTCGATTTTTTATTAGCTCTATTAATTTTAGACGAGACAGATAATGCAGATTATTTTCTTTACAAATTCAACCTATCAAATGACGCTAAAAATAGAATAAAATTCCTAAAGACTAATTTTGAATATTTAAAAGAAAAAGATTTTTTTTCAAAAAAAAACCTTGAGAAAATCTTTTATTATAATAATAAATCAAGTGTAATTGATTTAATTGACTTCGAGTTAATTAAAACAAATACAATGAAAAAAAAATTAATTGAGCTTAAAAATTATTTTGAGAAAAAAGAAAAACCAGTTTTTCCTATAAAAGCGAAAAGTATAATGGAGAAATTTGATATAAAAGAGGGTCGTGAGTTAGGACAAAAACTCAAAAATTTAGAAAATATTTGGGTAAACAATTCATTTAGTATTTCAGATAAAGAAATTGAAAAAACTTTTTACTCTTAAATATATTTAACATCAATAATTTCAAAGTTTTTTACTCCTGCTGGCGTATCTACTTCCACAAGATCGCCTTTGTTTTTACCAATTAAACCTCTTCCTATGGGCGATTTAAAATAAAGTAACTTTTGTTTTAAATCGGCCTCGTCTTTACCAACAATTTTGTAATTTATTTTTTCATTTGTATCTAAATTTTGTAGAAAAACAGATGAGCCAAAAATAACTTTTCCATCATTAGAAATTTTGGTTACATCAATTACGTTAGCTCTTGCTATAATATCCTCAACTTCTTGAATTCTTCCTTCATTATGAGACTGCTGTTCTTTTGCAGCATGATATTCTGCATTTTCTTTTAAATCTCCATGAGACCTTGCCTCTGCAATTGCCGCAACTATTTCTGGTCTCTTTTTTTCTTTAAGAAAAATTAATTCCTGTTTTATTTTTTCTAAACCATTAACAGTAATAGGTTCTTTTTCCATTTTTTATTTCCATTTAGCAATTGGTGGCAGAGACATTAATATACCCTTAACATTTCCACCTGTTTGTAGTCCAAATTTTGTTCCTCTATCATATAATAAATTGAACTCAACATATCTACCTCTCTTCAAATATTGAATTTCTTTTTCCTTATTAGTCCACTTTTTTTTTGATTTTTTTAATATTATCTCTCTAAAAATATTTTTAAAAGATAATCCTACTTCTCTTACAAAAGCAAAATCTTTCTCCCAATTTTCCTTTTTATAATCAAAAAATATTCCACCAATACCTCTTGGTTCATTTCTGTGTGGTAGATAAAAATATCTATCACACCATTTTTTATATTTTGAATAATAATTTTTATTATGTTTATTGCATGCTTTTTTTAGTTCAGAATGAAACCACTTTTCTAAATTTTTATCTTTTAAACATGGCGTTACATCCATACCACCACCAAACCAACCATGAGAGGTAAATATGTATCTTGTATTAAAATGCATTGCAGGAACATTTGGATTTTTCATGTGCATAACAACAGAAATACCAGATGCCCAAAAATTTGGTTTTTTATTTGTTCCAGGAACTTTATTTCTAAATTCTTTTGAAAATTTCCCATAAACCTCTGAGAAATTTACACCAACTTTTTCAAAAATTTTGCCATTTTCAAATATTCTAAATTGACCTCCTCCTTCGTTTGATTTTTTTCCTCTTTCCCAATTTGTTATTTTAAATATATTTTTTTTACCTTCTAATTCTTCAATATCTTTACACAAAACCTCTTGAATAGTTTTAAACCAGTTTCGGGCTAATTTTTTTTTTATTTCATTATCCATTTTGTTTGCCTTAAATTTTCAGAAAGAGTTATAGCAACCGATACAGCTAGGTTTAAAGATCTTTTTTCCTTTATCATTGGTATCTTAATTTTATTCTTAATTTTTTTGTGGATTGAATCTGGTACTCCAGCGCTTTCTCTACCAAAAAGTACTGTATCATTTTTTTTAAATTTGAAAACATCAAGACCTGTTTTAGCTTTGGTTGTCATGAGAATAACTCTTTCGCCTTTCTTTTTTGCAAAAAAATCTTCAGAGTCTTTATAAAAAGTTATCATTTTTTCGTCTAAGTAATCCATCACTACTCTTCTAAATCTTTTATCATTAAATAGAAAACCACAAGGTTCAATTATTTCAAGATGGGCTCCTAGACATGAACAGGTTCTTATAATCGAAGCAGTATTTTGAGGTATATCTGGCTCATAGAGAGCAATTTTAGGTCCAGAAAATAACTGTTTATGTGTCATTGTTACCATAGAAAAATATCTTTTTTCTTATAAGAAATCATATATTACCAAAGTATTAAATTAATAAAGATGTCGGATAATAACGATAAAAAAAAGACAGAACGAAGAGATTTCCTTTTTACAGCAACAGCAGCAGCAGGAGTTGTGGGAGTTGGAGCAGCTATTTGGCCTGTAGTAGACCAAATGAACCCAGATGCATCAGTAAAAGCTCTTGCAAGCACAGAGGTTGATATTAGCGCTGTTCAACCGGGACAATCTCTTACAGTGCTTTGGAGAGGAAAACCAGTTTTTATTAAGAGAAGAACAGATCAAGAAATTCAGAAAGCTAGAGAAGTAAGTTTAGGAGATTTAAAACATCCAGAAAAAGATGAAGATAGAGTTAAAAAGCCCGAGTGGCTTGTAATGCTTGGTGTGTGTACCCATTTAGGTTGTGTACCACTTACAGATAAAGGTGACTATGACGGATGGTTTTGCCCATGCCATGGATCACATTATGATACATCTGGAAGGATAAGAAAAGGACCTGCACCAACTAATATGGAAGTCCCAAAATATGAATTTGTTAATAATAACACTATTAAGATTGGATAATAAAATATATGAGTGATCACGAATACACACCTAGTTCAAAATTTGGAAAATGGTTTAATGATAGACTACCGTTATTATCACTTGTAAATCATTTAACTGATTATCCAACACCAAAAAACTTAAATTATTGGTGGACCTTTGGCGGAATATTAACATTTTGCTTAATAACCCAAATAGTAACTGGTTTAGTTTTGGCTATGCACTACATTGCACATGTAGATCATGCATTTAGTAGTGTTGAACATATTATGAGAGATGTGAACTATGGATGGTTGCTAAGATATGTGCATGCAAACGGTGCATCAATGTTTTTTTTAGCAGTTTACATTCACATATTTAGAGCTTTATTTTATGGATCGTATAAAGCACCTAGAGAAATTATTTGGATTATTGGAATAATTATTTATTTACTAATGATGGCCGCAGCATTCATGGGTTATGTGCTACCTTGGGGGCAGATGAGTTTTTGGGGAGCAACTGTAATTACAAACTTATTTAGTGCAATTCCACTTGTTGGCGAAAGTATAACAACGTGGTTATGGGGAGGATACTCAGTTGATAATCCTACTTTAACAAGATTTTTCACTCTTCACTATTTACTCCCCTTTTTAATTCTAGGTTTAGTGGTTTTACACATTTGGGCACTGCATGTACCAGGCAATAACAATCCTGTTGGAATAGATATTAAAAAACCATCAAAAGATACAGTTCCATTTCATCCATACATAGTAATTAAGGATGCATTTGCTCTATTAATGTTTTTAATCATATTTGCCATGTTTGTTTTCTATTCACCTAATGTACTAGGACATGCTGACAACTATATAGAAGCAAATCCTTTAGTGACCCCTGCACACATTGTTCCAGAGTGGTATCTATTACCTTTCTATGCAATTTTACGTTCTGTTCCTGACAAGTTGATGGGAGTTATAGCAATGTTATCAGCTATTCTAATTTTAGCAGCCTTACCTTGGTTAGATACATCAAAAATAAGATCTGCTGTTTTCAGACCATTGTATAAACAATTTTATTGGATATTAGTAGCTGATGTTTTAATTCTTGGATATGTCGGAGCAATGCCTGCAGAAGGTTTGTATTTATTAATCGCAAGAATAGGAACAATTTATTATTTTGCTCACTTCTTAATCATTCTTCCAGTGCTAGGTCTCAAGGAAAAAACACTACCTTTGCCATTAAGTATTACAGAGCCGGTTTTGGGAGGTTCGCCAAATCTTGCGGCCGCCAGAGACAAAACAGAAAAAATCGGTTAAGTGAGAAATATAATTAAATTCTTAATAATATTATATCTTCTATCTATCTCGAAATCCTTTGCTGCAGAAAATACAGCTAAATTTTTGGAGACAGACTGGACATTCAAAGGTCTCTTTGGAAAATTTGATAGAGCATCATTACAAAGAGGATATCAAGTATACACTGAGGTTTGTGCTTCATGTCATTCAATGAAGTATTTAAGCTATAGAAATCTGTCTGAGAAGGGTGGACCAGAATTTTCTGAGGCAGAAGCAAAGGCCATAGCAGCTAATTTTGAGGTTACGGATGGTCCTGACAGTACTGGAGAGATGTTTACAAGGCCAGCAAAATTATCGGATAAATTTGTCATGCCATATGCAAATGATGAAGAAGCAAAATCTGCCAATGGTGGCGCTTACCCACCAGATATGTCTGTGCTTGTTAAAGCAAGAAAGGGTGGAGCGGACTATGTATATTCTTTATTACTTGGTTATGAGGACCCACCCTCTGGTATAAAATTAGATGATGGTGTTTATTACAATAAATATATGTATGGAAATAAAATAAAAATGCCTGCTCCATTATCAGACGACCTAGTAGAATATTCTGATGGTACAAAAGCAACACAAGAACAAATGGCGAAAGATGTGGTAAATTTCTTAATGTGGTCAGCTGAGCCCCACCTAGAAACAAGACATAAAACTGGATTTCGAGTTATATCTTATTTAATTATTCTTACTATTTTAGTTTATTTTAGTATGAAAAAAATATGGTCACGTGTTGAATCTAAAGTTTAGAATATCACCATCTTTTACAATATAATCTTTACCTTCCAATCGCATTTTGCCATTTTCTTTAGATTTTACCCAACCTTCATTTTTGATGAAATCATCATACGATATAGTTTCAGCTCTTATAAATCCTTTCTCAAAATCTGTATGAATTTCTCCTGCTGCTTTTGGAGCTGTACAATTTTTAGTTATAGTCCATGCTCGCGATTCCTCTGGACCAGATGTAAAAAAAGTCTCTAAAGAAAGCAAATTGTAACCTTTTTGTATCAAATTATTTAAACCGGTTTCCTTAATATTAAGCATTTCCATAAAATTTTTCTTTTCATTTTTATCATCTAAATCGTTGATTTGATTTTCTATATCAGCAGATATTATTAAAGTGTTATCTTCACCAAATGTTTCTATAAATTCCTTTGAGTAATTATTTCCTTTTGTAATACTCCCTTCATCAATATTGCATACATAAAGCTTTGGTTTAGTTGATAATAATCCACATATTTTGATATCTTTTTTTTCAAACTCATTATTAAGCTGTTCTAAATTCTCATCATTATTTATTAATAACATCGCTCTTTCTAAAATTTTAATTTGATTCTCCTCTGTATTTTTTCTATTTTTTTTATCTAATCTCTTTTGTATGGATTCTAAATCTGCAAGCTTCATTTCAGTCTCTATAATTTCCAAATCTCTTACTGGGTTTACATCAGGGTTAACATTTTGAATATCATCTGAGTCAAAACATCTAATCATGTGGATTATTGCATCCACTTCTCTTATATGGGATAGAAATTTATTCCCTAAACCTTCTCCTTTCGATGCACCTTTAACTAAACCTGCAATATCAACAAATGATATAGTTGTATAAATTTTTTTTTTGGATTTTGAAATGTTAACTAAATTATCTAATCTCTCATCAGGAACTGGAACTAAACCAATGTTTGGGTCAATTGTGCAAAAAGGAAAGTTAGCTGCTTGTGCTTTGCTAGAGTTGGTTAGTGCATTAAATAGAGTAGACTTACCCACGTTCGGCAATCCTACTATACCACATTTAAAACCCATTAAATTAATTATTGTTTACAGTACTAGAAAATAAATCCAATTTTTTTTCAATCAAAATAGATAAAGACTCAATTATATTTGAGGTAATTTTTTCCAAGTGCTCTTTTTCATCATCAGTAAAGTCGTTTAATACAAAGTCAGATACTGGAATTTTTTTATCTGGTTTTCCAATACCAATTCTTACTCTAGAGTAATCTTTGCCTATAAATTTATCAATTGATTCTACTCCATTATGACCTGCACTTGATCCGCCAAATTTTGCTTTTATTTTTCCAAACTCTACATCTAGATCATCATGAAATACAATTACGTCCTCTGCATCCATTTTAAAGTATTCCAATAATTCTCTTATACAAATTCCAGAATTATTCATAAAAGTTAAAGGTTTAATGGCATAAACTTTTTTTTCGCCAATATTACCAGTTGTGAGCAAACCTTTAAATTTAGGTTTTTGTTTTGAAAGGCCGAATTTTTGATTTATTGCATCAACGACTTTAAATCCGACATTGTGTCTATTATTATTTGAATTGGGTGTAGGGTTACCTAGGCCGACTAGTAACAACATAATTTTTTAATTTAGATGTATTTCACTTTTAAGGTTATTTTTTCTCTGCAGCTGGTTTAGCTTCCTCTTTTGCTTTGTCTTCTCCTTCAGCTGGTTTTTCACTTTCAGATGTAGTTTCTCCCTCTGCACCAGCTTCCTCAGTAGCTTCAGCAGGTTTTTCAGGTTCTTTAACTACAGTTGGGGCAGCAACAGTTGCAATTACAAAATCTCTACCCTGAATTGTTGGTGTTACATTTTCTGGCAATTTGATAAATGAA
>CACMRY010000033.1 GCA_902616205.1 uncultured Pelagibacteraceae bacterium | reverse complement strand
AGCAATGGAAAATGAAAACTCTGTAAATAGAGAAAAATATAATTCAATTAGAAGATCAAATTTGCATAAAATGGAACCTATTCCAGTATGCAAAATTCCAAATTAATCAAATAGATTCACAAATCTACAATTTAAGTATATTCCTACTTGTATGGGTAAAGATATATTTTTAACTGATAGTTTTGACAATAAGAAGAGTAAATTTATACCCAAAAACGAAAAATCGGTGGGTATGTATGTTTGCGGACCAACTGTATATGACGATCCACATATAGGAAATGCGAGACCTTTAGTTGTTTTTGATATTCTATTTAAAATTTTAAAAAAAAAATATGGATCTAATTTTGTTAATTACATCAGAAACATTACAGATATAGATGATAAAATTATTAAAGCATCAAAAGATAAAAAAATTTCTGTAAAAGATTTAACTTTAAAAATTACAGAAAATTTTCACGATGACTGCAAATATTTAAAGTGTGAGGAGCCAACGAAAGAACCTAAAGCAACTGAAAATATAAATCAAATGGTCGATATGATAACTGATTTAGAAAATCAAGGTTATGCTTATTCAAATAATAATCATGTATACTTCGAGGTTAATAAATTTGAAGACTATGGAAAACTTTCAAACAAAAAATTAGATGAATTAATTGCAGGCTCAAGAGTTGAGGTGTCTGAATTCAAGAAAAATCCTGAAGATTTTGTATTATGGAAACCATCTACTGCTGGTGAACCGTCATGGGACTCCCCATGGGGCAAAGGTAGGCCTGGCTGGCATTTAGAATGTTCAGCGATGTCAAAAAAATACTTAGGTGATGAATTTGATATTCATGGGGGTGGTAGAGATTTAATATTTCCACACCATGAAAATGAAATAGCACAATCTAGATGTGCAAATGGAACCAAATCGTTTGCAAATTATTGGGTTCATAATGGATTTATTACTTTATCAAATGAAAAAATGGCTAAATCTCAAGGTAATATTTTGAAAATAAAAGACTTTAAATCAAAATATAATGGTCAAGTTTTAAGATTAGCTTTAATTACTAGTCATTACAGACAAGGACTTGATTGGAATGACAAATTAATATCTGAGTGTGAGAAGACTTTAACAAAATGGTACTCAGCACATATTGAAGGTAAGGAAAAAATTACAGTCTCTGACGATATCTTATCCCCCCTATATGACGACTTAAACACACCGGGTTATATTGCTAATTTACACTCTTTATATTCTAAAGCGTCGTCTGGAACAGACGAGGATAAAAACATTTTTGTACATGCTTGTAATTTTATTGGTCTTTTAACAGATACTAAAGAGGAGTGGATGAGTTACAAAAAAAATTCAATAAATATATCGGAGGATGAAATTAGATCTAAAATTGAAGAGAGAAATAAAGCAAGATCTGACAAAAATTATGTATTAGCTGATAAAATTAGACAGGATCTTTTAGATAAGGGTATTTTAATTGAAGATAAAGATGGTACAACCTCGTGGAAATTAAAATGAGTAAAGAGAAAATCTATATATTTGATACTACATTAAGAGATGGAGCCCAAACTCAAGGAGTAGACTTTTCATTAAATGAAAAGGAAAAAATTGCGAAATCTTTAGATCATTTAGGAGTGGATTATATTGAAGGGGGATGGCCAGGAGCTAATCCAACTGATACGGAATTTTTCAATAAAGACCAAAATTTTAAAAATGCAAATCTTACTGCATTTGGCATGACTAAAAAATCAGAGCATAGTGCAAATAACGACCCAATGTTATCCTCATTAATAAATTCTAAAAGTTCATCTGTTTGCTTGTTTGGCAAGGCATGGGATTTTCATGTTGATGTTGCTTTAGGTATTTCAAATGAGCAGAACTTAGAAAACATTAGTGAAAGCGCAAAACATATTGTGAGCTCTGGTAAAGAATTTATGTTTGATGCTGAGCACTTTTTTGATGGTTATAAATCAAATTCTGAATATGCTTTATCATGTTTAAAGTCTGCATATGACAACGGTGCAAGATGGATTATTCTTTGTGATACAAATGGTGGAACTTTACCTCATGAAGTATCTAAAATTGTTGAAGATGTTACAAAACATATTCCAGGAAAAAATTTAGGTATTCATGCGCACAATGATACTGAAAATGCTGTCGCCAATAGTTTAGTAGCAGTACAAGCTGGCGTTAGACAGGTTCAAGGTACAATAAATGGTTTAGGGGAGAGATGTGGAAATGCAAATCTTATGTCTTTAATACCAACCTTTTTCTTTAAAAAAGATTTTTCAGATAAATATGAAACAAGTATTAAACCAGAAAATATTAAAAATTTAACTCAGTGTTCAAGATTATTAGATGAAATATTAAATAGAAAACCAAACAAACATTTACCTTATGTAGGTGCATCTGCATTTTCTCATAAAGGTGGAATGCATGTATCAGCAGTTCAAAAAGATCCAAAAACTTATGAACATATTAACCCTGATAATGTAGGAAATGTAAGAAATATTGTTGTTTCTGATCAATCAGGGCAATCTAATATTATGTCTCGATTAAATGCTATGGGTATTAAAATAAAAAAAGATGATCCAAAAATTAAAAAGCTTTTACACGAAGTAAAAGATAGAGAGTTTATTGGTTATAGTTATGATGGTGCAGATGCATCTTTTGAATTACTCGCTCGTAGATTAATGGGAGATATCCCAAGATATATTTCAATAAATGAGTACGATGTATCCGTTAAAAAAGACTCAACTGGAGAGGTAATTTCATTTGCAAAAGCGAAACTTGAAGTTGATGGACATGAAATACTTTGTGAAGGTGAAGGTAACGGTCCTGTTAACGCACTGGATAATGCTATTAGAAAAAATGTGAATAAACTTGAAAAGTATTCAGAATATTTAAAAGATTTAAAATTAGTTGATTATAAAGTTAGGATTTTAAATACAGGTACTGGAGCTGTTACAAGAGTTTCAATAGAAAGTGCAGACTCAAAACATGGGAATTGGTTTACAATTGGAGTTTCTCCAAACATCATTGATGCCTCTTTCAAAGCTTTAGTGGATAGCTTAGATTACAAATTATTTAAAGATAATGCTCCAGCTAGCACTTAATGTCTTTTAAAAATATTTCTTTTATTTTACATAAGCCACAACTTTCTGAAAATATAGGTGCATGTGCTAGAGCTCTCAAAAACTTTAATTTTCAAAAATTATTATTAATTGATCCAAAACCAATTTTTCCTAACGACAAAATTATTGCAACTTCGGTTGGAGCAAAGGATATAATAAAGAGCGCAAAAGTATTTAAACATATTGAAAAATCACTCAAAAAAATTGATATTTTGGTTGCAACATCTGCAAGATTTAGAAATAAAAATATCAAACATATATCTATTTCAGATTTAAATAAAATCGATTACTCTAAAAAAGTTGGTTTTTTATTTGGTTCTGAGGCATCAGGTTTATCAAATGATGAGGTAAGTTATGCAGATTATACTTTGCAAATTCCAAGTAATAAAAACTTTAGATCATTAAATTTATCACACAGTCTGATTATTGTTGCACAAATTATAAGTAGTCATATTTCAAATAAGAAATATAAATTTGAAAAATCAAAAAAAATTAAACCTGCATCGAAAAAGGATATTCAAAGCATGCTTTCTTTGTGCATTAATAATTTAGAACAAAAAAATTTTTTTAACCCACCAGAAAAAAAACCAATTATGTTAGAAAATTTAAGAAGTATTTTTTATAAAATGAACCTATCTGAAAAAGAAACTCGCATTTTATCAAGTGTATTCGCTGGTTTGATTAAAAAAAGGTTGATTGACAAAACCTAACATCTGCTTATAAAACCCGATATTCAATGACAAAAAGATTAAACTCTAAACACAAAGTAGACAGAAGGTTAAAAGTAAACCTTTGGGGAAGACCTAAGAGTCCATTTAACACTAGAGCTTACCCCCCAGGACAACACGGACAAACAAAATCAGCAAAACCATCCGACTATGGAATTCAACTTCAAGCTAAACAAAAATTAAAATCATATTACGGTAATATGAACGAAAGACAGTTCAGAAATATGTATAAAAAAGCTATCATGAAGAAAGGTGATACTGCAGAAAATTTAATAGGTCTATTAGAGAGAAGATTAGATGCAGTTATCTACAGATCAAAATTATCGAATACAATTTTTTCATCAAGACAATTGATTAATCATGGTCATGTAAAAGTTAATGGAAAAAAAGTTAATATTGCAAGTTTTCAAGTTAAAGAAGAAGATACTATTGAAATTAGAGATAAATCAAAAACACTAGCTTTGATAGATATTGCACTTGCAAATAAAGAAAGAGAAGTACCAGAATATCTTCAGCTAGATGAAAAAAATAAAAAAGTAAAATTTGTAAGAATTCCAGCTTTTGAAGAAGTCCCATACCCAGTTGTGATGGAGCCAAATCTTGTAATTGAATATTACTCTAGATAACAATTAATGTGCTGTATTGGCGCACTATATTATCATATATATCACTTTTATTATTATTTAAACTTTAAGTAATTTTTTCAAATATGTTAGAAACCATTAATTAAATAACACTAATATTTAATAAAATTTCTTTTAGCATGGTTTTTATAAAGCTTACATTCCCTTTTTTATTTTTTTTTATAACTCTAACATCTACTACAAGTGCAGGAGTTACTGATGCAAACAGTGATTACACTGACTTGTCTTCTCATGAGGGTAATGCTCAGGGATTTCAATTTAATAATGATGGTAAAAAATTCTTTGTGGTTGGTAAAACAGGAGATCTAACCCAATTTAGTTTGAGTACAGCTTACGATGTATCAACAGCTAGTCATGAAGGTGAAATTGATATACCAGGACAAGGAACTGGAATGACTGGATTAGCATTTAGTGGAAATGGTATGGTGATGTTTGTTGTAAATGAAAGCACCGACAAAGTTCATCCTTTTACATTAGATGAAGCCTTTAATCCAATTGCTGGAATTGCATCAACAGGTACTGCTGTTTCAGTAGTTAGTGGAGATAATTGTCCAACCGATTTACAATTTAATAACGATGGATCAAAACTTTATATAATTGGATGCCAAGGTGATCGTGTAGATGAATATGATTTAACTTCAAATTATACTCTTAATGCAACAATGTCGGTTGCCAGAACAAGTGTAAATGTATCAGACAGAAATCCAAGAGCTGTTATTTTCAGCCCTGATGGTACAATAATGATTACAAACGGTATCCAAGACGGATGTCTTCCACACCAATTTACATTATCTACTCCATTTGATGTATCTTCAGCGGTATCTAATGGTGAATTAACAGTAAGTCCTGAAGGATGTAGATCTATGTCTTTTAACGACGATGGAACTAAAATATATTTCATTAAACGAACTGGAACAATTTTTGAGTATGACGTGTCTCCTGCATATAAAATTAGGGATAGCGCACCAGCTTTAGGTTCCTCTGTACCAGCTGATAATGCAATTAATGTTGCAACTGATGCAAATATAGTTTTAAATTTCAATGAAGCTGTTGATGTTGAAACTGGGAACATAACTATTAAAAAAACATCTGATAACTCAACGGTTGCAACAATTGATGTTACCAGTGGTCAAGTTAGCGGTTCTGGTACTTCACAAATAACAATAAATCCAACTTCAGATTTACCAGCTGGTGAGACAGAATTATATGTTCTTATAGATGCTTCTGCATTTGATAATTCTGGAAGTTTATCTTATGCAGGAATTTCATCAACAACTGCCTTAAGTTTTACAACAGCAACATTAGCATCCAATACTAATCCATCATTAAGTTCATCTAGCCCATCTGATAATGCAACAGATGTTGCACTTGATGCAAATATAGTCTTAAATTTTAGTGAAAATGTTGATGTTGAAACTGGAAACATAACTATTAAAAAAACATCTGATAACTCAACATTTGAAACTATTGATGTAACAAGCTCTAATGTGACTGGAACTGGATCAACCCAGATTACCATTAATCCATCTTCAAATTTTGATGACGAAGTTGAATATTATGTTTTAATAGACGCAACAGCATTTGACGATTCAGAAAGTGGATCTTACGCAGGAATTTCATCAACAACCGCCTTGAGTTTTACAACTGGCAAATCTGATCCAACAAACGATAAAGTTGTTACTGGATCTATAGATGCCCAGGTAGATCATGCTAGACTTACATTTGTTCAATCAGTTGGAATGGTTTCTAGTAGACTTGGATATTTAAGACATAACAGAAATAATAATAATTTAAGTAAAAACAATATCAAATTAGATTTTGGTAATGCAATGCTAGCTTCTATAAGTGAGGCTTTAATTACTCCTATTTCAGAAAATAGTAATATAAGTATTATTCCTGATGACTGGTCTACATGGTCAGAGGGCTCAATAAGTGTTACTAAAATTGGTGATACTAGCACATCATCTGAAAAGGAAATAGATAGCCATGGTATTGCATTTGGATTTGATAAAAAAATAAATGATAATGATATTTATGGTTTTGCTATTCAATATGGTCAAAGCGATACGGATATAGGATCTAATGGAAGTGGTATTGATAGCAAAAATTATAATATTTCAATGTACAGAACAAGACCATTAGATGATAATAATTTTATCGAAGGATCAATCGGAATTGGAAAAATTAAAAGTGATATTGAGCGCAAGTCAAATTCTAATACATTAACTGCTTCAAGAGATGGAAACCAAATATTTGGATCAGTTAATTTTGGAAAAACAATTGACAAAGGAAACTTTAATTTAGTTCCAGCTTTAAGAGTAGATCTTGGATATACAGAACTTGAAGGATATCAAGAGGTAGGAACTAACGCACTATCTTATGATGATCAAGAGATACAAAGTGGACTTTTATCTTTAGGATTTGGTGTTAACAATCTTGTTAAATTCGATGATAGTACAATAAAACCATTTGGCTTAATTGAATTTGGGTTGGATTTTTCCGACTCGTCTGTAACCAAATTAAATTACGTATCTGATACGAGCACAACTTATACTTATACACAAGATACAATATCAGAATATATGTTAACATCTGAAGTTGGTTTTAGCTACGACTCCAAAGACAACCTATCAATAAACACTAGCTACAGGCGTATCCAAGGTGAAAAACATGAACATACGGATACATTATCATTTGGTTTAAACTTTAAATCTAAACGTGAAACAGAATATGCAATGCAATTTGGTGGAACTGAGGATTTATCTGCTGGACTTAATATTGCAAAGAACATTAATGGCCTAGATTTCAATTTCAAATTAGATCAAGAATTTAATGAAAATCTTGATAAAAATGCAGAAATTTCAATGATAAAAAGTTTTAAATTTTTCATTTTCCCCTATAAAAATTAATCTAATTTCAAAAACATTTAAATGAAAGTTTTTTTAGAAAAAGTCACTTTATTTAAAATTATATTTATAATTTTTTTTTTAACCTTTACTAAAAATTTAAGTGCAGCCGATAAATCCTTATCATTTGATGGTACTGATGATTTTGTAGAAATTGCAGCTAATAACGTTCTAAATCCTACAGGTGATTACACAGTTGCAGCTTGGTTTAAACAAGAGGGCAATAATACAGCAGACACATGGCAATCAGTTATGACTTCTCGGTCAGCAGTTAATCCTGATGCTAAGGGTTATGTGATGTATTTAAATGGCGATCCAACAACTGATAATAAACTTCAATATTGGAAAGGAACCGATAGTGGTAATAGTTGGGTAAAAGTAGAATCCAATGAATTGAGTACATGGAAAGCAAATGGAGGGGGGATCCCAGGAACACCTGGTTGGAATTATTGGGTTATTAGATTTAACGGTGATAATAAAATGGATTTATTTTTAGATGGGACGTTAAGAGACTCTACAACTTCTTCGGATGAAATGAATCTTCAAAATACTACTAGACCTACAAGAATTGGTGCTGGTGCTACTGAAAAAAATTTTGGTTTATTTTTTTTTAATGGGAAAATAGATGATGTTGCTGTTTGGGATGAGGCTTTGACAGATGCAGAAATATTAGAATTATATA
>CACMRY010000032.1 GCA_902616205.1 uncultured Pelagibacteraceae bacterium | reverse complement strand
ATTTTAATTTTTGTTACTCACTGTTCTATTGATACAAAAACAGGCATTTGGGAGAATAAAAAAGTGATATCAACTGACACAGAGCTATCATCATTAAGTTTTGATGAAAATTTAACATTTGATGAATTTAAAAATAATGTAATTATTTATGGTAAAAAAAGTGAATATCCAAAATTAATGGAATAAAGTTATGAGGCAAATTAATATTGCAATTGTTGGTTTAGGGCAAATTGGTAATTATTTATACAATGAACTTATAACAAAGAGAAAAGATATAGAGATTAAAACAGGAAAAAAAATACAAATAGTTGCTATATCAGCTAAAAATATAAATAAGAAACGAAGGTTCAAGATAAATAAAAAAATATTTTATAAAAATCCATTAGACATAATTAAACTAAAAAAAATGGATGTTTTAATCGAAGCAATAGGTTTTGCTGATGGATTATCCAAAAAAATTGTAGAAAATGCTTTAAAAAATAAAATACATGTCATAACACCTAACAAAGCACTAATTTCCAAGCATGGTGATTATTTGTCTTTTTTAGCAGAAAAAAATAAAGTTAATCTCGAATTTGAAGCTGCAGTTGCTGGTGGCATACCAATTGTTAGAACTATTAAAGAGGGATTGGCGACAAATAAAATTACCAAGGTTTATGGAATATTAAATGGTACATGTAATTACATACTTTCTCAAATGGAGAAAACAAAAGATAGTTTTAAAAATGTTTTAAAAAATGCTCAAAAATTAGGGTATGCTGAACCTGGCAATCCAAAACTTGACCTGAATGGTTACGATGCGTTGGCAAAAGTTAAAATATTATCTGCTTTAGCTTTTAACTGTAAAATTTCAAAATCACAAAGTTTGATGGAAGGAATTGAAAAAATTGAAGCTACTGATTTTGATATTGTTGAAAAATTAAATCTAAGAATTAAACTATTAGGTATCACAGAGATAATTAACAATAAAATTTTTGAACGTGTGCACCCATGTTTAGTGTCAAGAGATTCTTATATTGGAAATGTAACCGATGTAATGAATGCTGTTATTTTAGAAGGTAAGCCTGTTGGTGAAAGTGTGATGCAAGGTGAGGGGGCAGGACCTGGGCCAACCACATCAGCATTAATGTCTGATTTATTATCAATTTTAAGAGGTAATATTAAGTTTCCATTTGGTATATCAAATAAAAAAAGGAATTTATCAATTAATTATAATTATAATTCATATGAAAATTCTTTATATTTAAGAATTGAAGTAAAAGATAAACCAGGTGTACTTTCGTCCATTACAAATATATTAGCTAAAAATAATATTTCTATTCAAAGACTAATACAAATTCCAGATAATAAAAGAAAAACTGCTTCAATCATAATTATCACTCATAAATGTAAAGAGATAAATTCAAACAAATGTATAAAAATGTTAAAAAATGGTTCAAATATAATTAAAGAACCTAATTTAATAAGGCTTTTTTAATTTAGTAAATTCTCAATACTATTTATTATTTTTTTTGACGTCGGTCTTGTAAAAGACATAAATGTATCTTCAATTTTACCATTTGAATTTATCAGTATTTTATGAAAATTCCATTTTGGAATAGTTGATTTTCCATGATTTTTAAATGCCCATTTGTAAATTTCATGCGCATTATCTCCTTTGACTTCAGCTTTTGCAGTCATTGGAAAAGTTATGTTAAAATTAACTTCACAAAATTCTTTAATTTCTTCATTTGTGCCTGGTTCTTGTGAACCAAATTGATTTGAAGGCATTCCTATAACTACAAAATCTTTATTTTTATAAGTATCCCAAATTTTTTGTAAATCATCATATTGTTTTGTAAAACCACATCTGCTAGCTACATTTACTAGAAGAACAGTTTTACCTTTATAATCAGATAAATTTATTTCATCACCTGAAATCGACTTTAATTTAAAGTCAAAAAATACTTTATCATATTTTGCAAATACACTTTTTAAATTAAACATACTTATTAATATTATTATAAAAATTAGCTTAAAATTTACTTTTTTTTTCATTTATTTTTTGAAAATATAAGTAGTAACAAATATCCAAAAACAGTCGAAAGCAATGAACCTGACAAGACCCCAATTTTTACACCATCCATATATTGCATACTATCTACAAAAGCTAGATTCCCGACAAATAAACTCATAGTAAAACCAATACCTGTTAATACTCCAACTGCATAGAAATTAATCCAATTAGAATTAGTGGGCATTTGTGCAAATTTAAGTTTAATAGAGATGTAAGAAAATACAAAAACACCTAATTGTTTTCCTACAAATAAACCTAATAAGATACCAAGAGGTACTTTATTTAAAAGCGAAGCAAATGTTAAACCTTCAAGTGATACTCCAGCATTTGCGAACGCAAAAAGTGGCATAATGCCAAATGCAACATATGGGCTAATTGCATGCTCTAATTTAATCAAAGGTGAAAAATCTTTCTCTTTTTTTCTATGAGGTATTGTGCAAGCTAACAACACACCGGCTATAGTAGCATGGATTCCAGATTGATGAGTAAACTCCCACAGAAATAAACCTACAATTAAGTATGGTAAGAATTTTTTAACATTAAATTTATTTAAAATTAGCAAGATTATGAATGCTATAAGCATCAAAGATAAATATTTTATGCTTAAATCTCCCGAGTAGAATAATGCAATAATTACAATTGCGCCTAAATCATCTATTATTGCAAGAGCTGTTAAAAAAACTTTTAGAGATATTGGCACCCTTGAGCCTAGTAAAGATAAAACGCCAAGTGAGAATGCAATATCTGTAGCAGATGGTATTGCCCAGCCAACAATTGTTTCCGAATTTCCATAATTTATAAATATGTAAAAAAGTGCAGGTACCAACATTCCGCCTACAGCCCCAATTATAGGTAGCATAGCTTGCTTAATGTTTGACAGCTCGCCTTGTAGAAATTCTCTTTTTATTTCTAAAGTTACAAAAAAGAAAAATATTGCCATCAAAGCATCATTTATCCAATGTAAAACTGATAACTTAATGCCAAAGTTATTTACACCTATAAACAAATACTTTTCTAAAGTGTTAAAATATAGGTTTGATAATTCTGAGTTACTTATTACTAAAGCAATTATAGCACTAAATAATAATACTAAGCCGCTCGCTGCCTCTAATTTAAAAAACCATCTAAATGGTTTAGTTATATTATTTATCATTATCTAATTAAATCTTTAATAAATGAGTTTATGTCAGCTATAATTTCATAAAAGCTATTAAAAGCAGGATTTAATCCAGGAAGAAAGTTAATAATTTCATTTCTGAATGTATCTATTAAAATTATTATAGCTATTAAAGTTATCAAGGAAATAATAATTTTATTTATAAAACTTATAGGTTTTTCACTTTTTTTATTTCGCTGTTTTTTTTTGTTTATATTTTTTGGAAAATTATTACTGTTTTCTATTAATTCTACACTAGTTTTAACTTTTTTTAGAATTGCATTATCTTCATTTTTAATAAATACATCTTTTAACTCTGGTGATAAATTTAAATTTTTATCTTCGGATTTTATACTTTGAGTTTCTAGCTTATTATTTATCTCAATTTTATTTGATATTTCGTCTTTGCTTTCATTATTATAAAACCATACATGTCCGCATGACCCACATTTAAGTTCTCTTCCAGTGGCAGGAATTAAATTTGCTTCAATTTTGAATTTTTTCTTGTTACAAGGACATGTGATTATCATATTTTCCTATATATCAGATTTATATTAAAATTCTTTTATTTTTGAACTCTTTATACTTTGAAATTTAATTATTCTACTGTATTAGTACTGCATTCGGAGTGTAGCGCAGCCTGGTAGCGCATCTGGTTTGGGACCAGAGGGTCGCAGGTTCGAATCCTGCCACTCCGACCATCTTTATGAAAAAAGCTAAAATATACAAACCCTCAAAAACAGCCATGCAATCAGGTATCAAAAAATTTGATAAATGGATCATTGAGTTTATAACAGAAAAGCCTGGCATTAATCCACTTATGGGTTGGGAAAGTTCAACTGATACAAACTCAGAAATAAGGTTAGAATTTTCATCTAAAGAGCTCGCAATTGAATATGCTAAGAAAAATAAGATTAACTTCGAACTTATAGAACCAAAGATAAGAAAAATAATTAAAAAATCTTATGCTGATAACTTTACTAAATAATTAAATGTTTAGATTCTTTGTACAAAAAAATTGGTTTATTTGGTCATGGATAGGTTCAGCAGTTATTTTATCCTCACTGTGGGTTCAAGTAAAACTTGATGTAAAAATAAATGAGTGGTTTGGCGAATTTTACGACATGATACAAAAGGCTTTGGCTGCTCCAAATTCAATCACAATGAGTGAATATTGGATGAGTTTGTTGTCATTTATAAAATTAGCAGCAATGGCTGTATCTCTTGGTGTAATAATAAGTTTCTTTACAGCTCACTATTTATTTAGATGGAGAACAGCTATGGTCGAATGGTATCACAGTGTATATGAAAAAGCACGTTTGATAGAAGGAGCATCTCAACGTGTTCAAGAAGACACTATTAAGTTCACAAGAATTATGGAAACTTTAGGTACTAGTCTTATAGAGGCAATTATGGTGTTGGTTCAATTCACACCTATATTGTTTGGGTTAAGTATTGGTATACCAATATTTTTTTTTGGAGACTGGGATTATGGTTTAATTGTAGGTGCATTCATTTGGTCTGTTGGAGGAACAATTTTTTTAATTTTACTTGGATTAATTTTAAGATTAGTTGGAGTTGAATATGATCTTCAAAAAAAGGAAGCAGCTTATAGAAAAATACTTGTTATTGCAGAAGATGATGGAACAGTAAGACCAAAAACAATTGAGGAATTATTTGATGATGTAAGAAATATTCATTTTTTAAGCTATATTAGATATTTGTATTTTAATATTGGAAGAATAGCATATTTACAGGCAAACGTTTTATCAGCATATGTTTTTTTAGCTCCTGCAATAGTGGCTGGTGTGGTAACTTTAGGAGTGATGCAGCAAATAATAAGAGCCTTTGGAAGAGTGGAAGGATCAATGCAATACATATTAAAAGCCTGGCCAACAATTATTGAACTTGCAAGTGTTTACAAGAGATTAAGAGAGTTTGAAAAAAAAATAGAATCAAGTGAGAAAATTTTTATAAAATCCTAATGGCCTTAGAAAAATCACTAATAGAAAAAATAAGAAAAATTACATCTAAAGCTGCTTTAGCTGCATCAAAGTTCAAAGGTCTAAATGATAAAATAGGTGCTGATAAAGCCGCTGTTGACATTATGAGAGCTGAATTAAATGAACTTGATATGGATGGACGTGTTGTAATAGGGGAAGGTGAGCTTGATGAGGCACCAATGCTTTATATA
This sequence comes from uncultured Pelagibacteraceae bacterium, assembly GCA_902616205.1. GTDB lineage: Bacteria > Pseudomonadota > Alphaproteobacteria > Pelagibacterales > Pelagibacteraceae > Pelagibacter. The sequence goes on along the minus strand of CACMRY010000032.1, from coordinate 3,460 downwards.
GGTGAAAAGCTGGGAACAAAAAAAGGGGCAGTAATTGATATTGCAGTTGATCCAGTTGAAGGTACAAATTTCGTTTCAAAAAATCTTCCTGGAGGAATATCTGTATTAGCTATTGCGGAGAAAAATAATCTTTTTCATGCTCCAGAAACTTACATGGAAAAAATAGCTGTTGGAAAAAATATTAAAAATGGAACAGTTGATTTAGATTTTCCCTTAGAAAAAAATTTAAAAAATTTAGCTGATGCCTCAAATAAACAATTGAGTGATTTAACTGTCTGCTTATTAAACCGTAAAAGACATAAAAAGATAATAGATACTTTGGATAATTTTAAAATTAATAAAAAATTAATTTCAGATGGAGACGTTTCTGGAGCATTATATGTTACAGATGATAAATTTGCTGTGGATATGTTCATAGGAACAGGTGGTGGACCAGAGGGTGTTTTAGCCGCATCCGCTCTTGATGCTGCAAATTGTTTTTTTCAGGGAAGATTTATTTTCAATGAAGATAAATATATAAAAAGAGCACGTGAGATGGGTATTAAAGATTTAAATAAGAAATATGATCTAAATGAAATAATATCAGGGGACTCTATTTTCTCAGCTACTGGTATTACGGATGGAGATTTAGTTAAAGGTATTGAGTTAGATGGAAAAGAGTATTTATCTGAGACGCTAGTTGCTCACAAAAATAGTGGTACTTTTGAAGTAATTAGTAAAAAAGAGGAAATAATATAGCCTTGATTAAGTAAATATTTTCAACTAAAAGACCATTTTTTGGTCCCTTCGTCTATCGGTTAGGACACATGGTTTTCATCCATGAAAGAGGGGTTCGATTCCCCTAGGGACCGCCATTTATAGAAAAATACGTTAATATAATATCTTGATATGAATTATTATGTCTATTTATTATTAGCAAAATCTAAAAAAACTCATATTTCATACGTCGGTTATACAAGTAATTTAATTAATAGATTAAAAAAGCATAATAGTTCAAATGGAGCAAAATTTACAAAAGGTAGAAAATGGAGGATTATTTATTCAAAAAAATATAGTAGCAAATCAATAGCACTTAAAGAGGAATATAAATTAAAAAAAAATTACAAAAAGAGAAAAATAATTAAAGAAAAATATTTATTAAAATATGAAAATACCACCTAAAATATTACATATTTCAGATCTTCATTTTAGACATAATGGAAGATTATACTATTCTACTACAAAGAAAATTAATAATGGTTTTATACTGAATAATTATTCTGTTTTGCATATAAGCGATAGGGATATACAAAAAGAGAAAAAAAATATATTTGATATTGGATCAAAAAAATATCTTTATTACAAAATAACTGAAAATATAAAAAATTTTAAACCAGATATAATTTTTTTTGGTCATGTAGATAGATTAAATTATTTAGATTTGCTAAAAATTAAAGAGACTTATAAAAACGTAAAAATTGCACAGTGGTTTATTGATCCTATGGTTAAAGAAGGGCCTGACTATGAAAAAAACAAAGAAAGATTTCATTTAAAATACCAATTTACAGATGCTAACTTTATAACCACATCTCCAAGTAAATTAAGTTTTATAGACAAAAATTGTTATTTTATTCCAAATGCTATTGATCCCTCTATTGATGTATTCAAAAATTATTTGAAAAATAATGAATATGATGTGTTTTTAGCTATTAGTCATGGCGTCCATAGAGGTGTGCTTAAAAAAAATCATTTTGATGAAAGGGTTGAATTTATAAAAAAAATCACGGAAAGAACAAAAAATAATTTCTTTGGATACAAAAAAAATCCTGTTTGGGGGTCTGAATATTTTGATGAAATAAGCAAATGTAATATGGGTATAAATATTACAAGAGGTAAGCCAATTAAATACTACTCGAGCGAAAGAATGGCTACTCTATTAGGTAACGGAATTCTAACCTTCGAACATAAGGATTATCAATACCAAGATTTTTTTAACAATGATGAAATGATTTTTTACAGTAGCGCAACTGATCTCAACTCGAAAATTTTATTTTACAAAAAAAATAATAAATTAAGAATGAAAATAGCTAGAAATGGCTATATGAAAGCACACAGAATTTTTAATAATAAATTAATAGCTGAATATATGGTTAAGAAAACTTTGGGCGAAAAAATTAAAAATAAACAAATTTGGCACGATGGCTAAATTTTTAATTTTTAGAACTGATAGAATAGGGGATTTTATAACATCTCAGTTAGTAATTAATTCCATATCAGAGATATCGAAAAAAAATCAAGTTGACATTGTGGCATCAAAATACAATTCAAAATATATCAAAAATTTCAAACATATAAATAATATTTTTATATTTGATAAAACACAAAATAAAATTTTAGATTTTTTTAATCTTTTTCTTCAAATTAAAAATAAAAATTATGATTATTTAATTGTTTTAGATGGAAAAAGGAGGTCTTTTATAAGTGGTATTTTTATTAATGCCACAATTAAAATTTGTCTCTTAAAAGATTTTTATCCTAAGTTTTTAATTTCACTTTTTTTTAATAAATATATAAAAAATACTGAGACAAATACTCAATATAAAAATTTCCAAGTGCTATTAAATTATTTAGATATTAAATCTCCAAAAATTTTAAATTATTATAAAAATTATCAATTTGTTAAAAATAAATTTAAATTTCGAAAACCTTATGTGCATCTTCATTTAGATGAAAAATGGTTTAAAGATTATTATTTTCACGATTTTGATTATATGAATCTAAAAGCTGAGTCTATTCATAAATTTTTAAAGGCTTTAATAAAAAAATTTAAATGCAATATCGTTATTACTCAAGGTTTTAAAAAGGTAAAAATTATGGATGAATTTAAATCTAAATATTTTAAAAATGTTAAAGATCCCCAAACTAAAATTTTAAATAAAACTGTAAAATTTATCGAACAAAGTTCTTTTAGAGACCTCGAAAACATAGTGCTTAATTCAAAAATTTTAATCTGCTGTGAGGGTGCGATCAGTCATGTATCTCATTCTTTACACAAAAAAACTATTGCTCTTATTCAAAAAGATAGACTAATATCTACTAATTTTTGGATTGGACATATGAATAATATCAAAACTGTTTTTAGAAATGATATTAAACAGGTGACAAAGGATATCTTAAAACTTAACTTTATTTAACGCATTATTTTTAAAGATATTTGCTTCTCTTATATATCTTCTTACCATTTGAGTAGTTTTATGGCCTGTCATAGCCATTATGCTTCTTTCATCAGCGCCCGATTGTGCTGCAACCGTTGCAAATCCTGATCTTAAACTATGGCCTGCAAAGTTTTTATTTTCGATACCTGCTAAATTTAAATACTCTTTCATCAATAAAACAACAGATTGGTCAGTTAGTCTTTTATCTGTTAATGACAAGCCTTTGGAAAATCTTCTAAAAATTGGTCCAGACTTTATCTTTGAAA
>CACMRY010000031.1 GCA_902616205.1 uncultured Pelagibacteraceae bacterium | reverse complement strand
TTCAATTAAATTATTAGAAAAATTAAAAAAAGAATTAGTAAATAATAAAGCTGTTATTCCTTATATTAATACAGACCATTCTGCAAAATATAAAAATGGATCAAATTTAACAAACCTGAAAAGAGAGAATTTAATATTAACACAAACACCTCAATGTTTTGATTTTAAAATGCTTTATAAATTATCTAGCAATAATAAAAATTTTATAACAGATGAAGCAACGCTATTTATAGAAAGTAAGCAAAAAATAAAATTTATAAAAGGAGAAGAAAATAATTACAAAATAACCACCAAAAAAGACTTGGATAAAATAAAATCTAAAACTTTTTATGGGATTGGATTTGATATTCATAGATTGGAAAAAAATATAAAATTATATCTAGGCGGCTTACATATTCCATACCATTCAGGTTTAAAAGGTCATTCTGATGGTGACGTTGTATTACATGCAATTATAGATGCATTACTTGGTGCAATAAGAAAAAAAGATATTGGTAAATATTTCCCTGATGATAAAAAAAAGTTTAAAAATATTAGATCTACTAAAATGTTAAAAACAATTTTAATAAATTTATCTAGATTAAATTATGTAATAAATAATTTAGACATAAATTTAATCTGTGAACAGCCAAAAGTTTCTAAGTATCGTGACAGAATAATCAAATCTTTATCAAAATTACTTTCTTTAAACAGAAATAAAATAAATCTTAAAGGGAAAACAGTAGAAAAATTAGGATTAATTGGTAAAGAAAAAGCAATTGCCTGCGAAGTGATTGCATCAGTGATAAATCATGACTAAGAAATTCAATTTTTTATTTATAACAATGCTAGGTTTAGGGAAAATTAAAGTAATACCCGGCACGCTTGGATCATTAGTAACAGTAATTATACTATATATTTTGTTTCATGGTTTAAACGTATCTTCAAATTTTATTCTGGTAGGTTTAATTATAATTTTTGTTTACTCATTTCCTGCCATTGAAAGTTATATCAAAAATAATGAAAATAAAGATCCTGGGGAAATAATAATTGATGAATTAATTGGACAATCAATTCCAATATTTGCTTATGAAATTTCACATGGAACAAAAAAGACACCTGATGAAGCTCTTATTTTTTATTGCATATGTTTTGTTCTTTTTAGATTTTTTGATATTGTGAAACCGTTCCCAGTTAGTTTTTTTGACAAAAATTACAAAAATAGTTTTGGAGTAATGCTAGATGATGTCTGTGCAGGATTATATGTTATTTTATCATTAATTTGTTTTATGGTTTTAAGTAGCTATTTTATTAGATGAAATCTTTAGTAGAAAAATTAACTAAAAAAAAACTTAAAATATCCTTTGCTGAATCGTGTACAGGTGGAATGCTCGCAAGTTCTATAACTTCTATAAACGGTGCCTCTAAGGTATTTGATTTAGGTCTAATTACTTACTCAAATAAGGCAAAAATAAAAATTTTAAAGGTTAATAAAAATATAATTAAAAATCATGGAGCTGTTAGTGCTGAATGTTGTAAAGCAATGGTCATAAATTTATCAAAGATATCGGAAGCAAATATAAATGTTTCGATTACAGGTATTGCTGGTCCAAAAGGTGGAACTAAAAATAAACCAGTTGGATTGGTTTATATAGGGATTAAAAAAGGAGAGAAAATAAAAATAATTAAAAATATATTTAAATTTAAAAGCAGAAAATCAATTCGAAAAGCTAGTGTTAACAAATCTTATAAAATCATTAATTCCATGATTTAGAAGTTATAAGTTTATTATTACTTCAAGTTTTTGTAATACTCATCCACCCCAGGATCATAAATCCTATGTGCTTTGACAATTTTGTTATGTAAACATCGCACTGGTTAAATATTTATTAGAATTAAAGACTTTCTGCTCTTTTCTGAAATGCGTCAGCTATTTTATTTAATCCAAATTGAAAAGATTTAGTCATAATAATATTTAAAAACTTATTTTTAATTTCAAAATCAACATCAAAAATAACTTCTGTAAAATTATCCTTTTCTACAAATTTCCAATTATTTTCTAAATAATTTAAAGGTCCATCTATATTTGTTACATGTATAAGATCTTGATTTTTTATGAATTTAACATCACTTTTATATGTATCTACAAAAGGTCTTTTTCCAATTGTTAAATCAGCAATAATGTTAATACCATCATCATTTTCCTTTTTATCATATACTTTTGAGTCTATACAGAATGGAATAAATTCAGGATATTTTTCAATATCTAAAACAAAATTAATAAGTTTATCTTTATCACGTTCAATTAAACGCGTTACAGATGCTTTTGGCATTAGTTGATATTAATTCTATTTTTTTTTAATTTATCAAAATCATCATCAGCATGATAAGACGATCTAGTAAGGGGGGATGATGTGACTAATAAAAATCCTTTTGATTTAGCAATATTTCCTAATTCCTCAAACTCATCAAGATGGTAATATCTGTTTAGTGGAAAATGTTTAACAGATGGTTGAAGATATTGACCAATTGTCAAAAAATCTACTTCGGCTGATCTTAAATCATCCATTACCTGTAAAATTTCGTCTTTTGTTTCTCCAAATCCAACCATTAATCCTGATTTAGTAAAAACATTTTTATTAAATTTTTTTGAGTTTTTTAAAAGCTCTAATGAACCAAAATATCTAGCTCCTGGTCTAACCTTTAAATACAAACTTGGGACAGTTTCAATATTATGATTAAATACATCAGGGTTTGCCTCTAATACCCTCTTATACGCTTCACCTTTTCTTAAAAAATCGGGTGTTAAAACTTCGATTGTTGTATTTGGATTTTTATTTCTAGTTGCAATTATCACATCATGAAAATGATTTGATCCACCATCAGAAAGATCATCTCTATCAACTGAGGTAATAACTACATGTCTTAGATTTAATTTATTTACAGCGTTTGCAATTTTAATAGGTTCAAATTGATCAAGTTTTTCCGGTTTTCCTGTTTTTACGTCGCAGAATGCACATGCTCTTGTACATGTATCTCCCATGATCATTAAAGTTGCATGTCTTTTACTCCAACACTCAGTAATATTTGGGCAATTTGCTTCCTGACATACTGTTACTAAATTATCTTTATTGACTACAGTCTTGGTTAAAAAAAATTCTTTACTATTTAAAAGTTTAGATCTAATCCAATGAGGTTTCTTTTTTATTGGATTTATCGGTTTATTTACTTTTTCAGGATGTCTTGGTCTAATTTTGTTTATTGTCATTATCTATTATATAGGTGGTCTCTCCAGTTTTTCCAAATAAAAATTTTTCTCTTATTAAAATTTCTATAAAATCCAAATCCAAATTATCTGTTAATAACGAGTTTTTGTGCTCTAAATCGCTAATTTTAAGTTTCAAATCAGTCTCTTTAGATTTTAGTTCTTTATATATCTCTTGTTTTTCAAAGTTTGAAATTAATCCTCTATTTCCATCTAACAAATTAAAGAAAAAGTATATAAAAAGAAATGTGATTATGAGTAAATAATAATTTTTTTTTATCTTATCTAACATTATAAAAATTTATTGTATTAGTTTTTTTACTTTATTGGATATGATTGTTGTTTTGTTATTAATATACTCTTCATGATTTTTTTCTATGTTTTTAAGTTCATATAAATAGTTTACCATTACTCCAAACGATCTATTGAAACCTACTTCTGATATGTTAGCATTAATTACTATATCATCAATTATTGCCCCGTTTCCAAGATGAAACCTACAAACATCATTAATGGGTAATTGCTTTTGATTTTTTTCATTCATTAAATAATGAGCCACTAATTTATATATAGCATTTTTGTTTGATAAAATTCTAGTATCACCTATTTTCAAACTAGATGATTTTAAAAAGGAAATATTTCCAAGAGGAATGTTCCCTAAGATATTTTTTGCAGTATTTTCATCTAAATTCATATACCAATTTCTAAAGCCAGGTATAGGTGATAACGTACCAAAATTTTTAATATTTGGAAGTTCCTCTTGAATTTCAAAAACAACTCTTTTGATTAAAAAATTTCCTAACGTTACTCTTGATAGTCCATCTTGACAATTGGAAATGGAGTAAAACGTTGCAGTATCATAACTTTTATCTCCATCGGTTCTTGGTTTTGTTATTTCTTGTATTGATCTTCCTAATCCATTGGTCAAAGCAACTTGAACAAATATAATTGGTTCATCCTCAAGAGCTGGGTGGAAATACGCAAAAAATCTTCTATCTTCTCCTAATCTTCTTTTAAGTTCATCCATATCTTTAATCTCATGAACTCTTTCATATTTCATAATTTTTTCTAAAACTGCCGCCTTAGTATCCCAAGTAATTTTAGCAAGTTTTAAAAATCCAGGGTTAAACCATGATCTAAATAATTCCCTAAGATCGTCATCTAAAGGAATCAGATCTTTATTTTTATCTATAATTTTTAACAAATCTTCTCTTAAAGAAACTATTGTTGACATTCCATTAGGGGACATGTTTATCCTTTTAAATAATTCCTTTCTCTGTCCCTCTGATGTAACAAATAATTTATATAAATTTTTATCATTCTGTGTTTTTTTATATTCATCGATTACCTTTGAAACTTCGGTATGACTAGGTTTGTACTTCTCATTAATTTTCTTAAAAAATGTAAGTTTATTTTCAACTGAAAGACTAGTGTATAAATCTGTAATATCCCGTGCCACAGTAATACCAAATGCTGCACCCTTTGTTGACAACAAATCACTGCATAATGAAAGGATTGTCTCAAGGTCATTTTTTTTAAGCTCTTTTTTCTTAAATATTTTTTGACCAACATCAGCTATCGATGAAATTATTTCTTTTAAATTAAACATATTTAATTGATTACTATTTTTTAACTTATTTTTAAATATTCAATAAAAGATCTTATAGACACAAAAACTAGAAAAATTCCAAAAATTTTGCTTAATAGCTTTTTATCTATTTTATATACAGCTTTTGCTCCTATTCTTGCCATTAACATCGTCACAGGTACAAATACAATAAATCCAAATAAATTTATATAACCTAAAGTGAAAGGTGTGCTTACATCATTAATAATTTCCCCACCTGTTATCATTGTAATAGTTCCGCTAATTGCAATCAAAATACCAATTGCTGAAGCTGTCCCGATTGACCTTCTAATGTCATATCCAAAGGTTCTCATAAAAGGTACCATTAAAGATCCTCCACCAATTCCTAATAAAACTGAAATAAATCCAACACCTATTCCTGAAATATTTTTAATTGAGTCTTTTATTTTTTTTGGATTTTCTAAAAATTTATCTCTAAAAAATATAAAAAAAAATCCAACTATAAGTGCCATTATAGAGAAAAATAAAATAAAATCAGATGTTCTTAAATTAACTGCTAAAAAAGTTCCTGCAATTACTCCAAGAACTATAAAAATTCCAAAAGACTTTACTAAATTTATGTCAACAGCTTTGTGTTCCATATGGGTTTTGGCTGATATTATTGAAGTAGGAACTATTATAGCTAAAGATGTCCCAACAGAAATATGCATTCTAGTTGCTATATCAAAATCTAAAACTGTAAAGGCGTAATATAATGCTGGTACAATTATTATGCCACCTCCAACTCCCAACAATCCTGCCATAAAACCTGCAACAGATGCGGCTATAGATAGTACCAGTAATAAATTTACAATTTCTCCGAAATTTAAAACATCCATTATGAGTTAGCTTGAATTGCTTTTTCATTATTTTGGACAATACTCATAATATGCTTAGCTTTTTGAAAATCAGAACCGCGAGCCATCATATTATCACTCAAATATCTTTTCCAATTCTTAGAGCCAGTTTGTCCATGATATAATCCCACTGTATGCCTCATTATATGATTTACTTTTGTTCCTAACTTAATCTCTTTACCAACATATTCTAAAAGTTTTTCTACAACTTGTTCCCTTGTTGGGTTTGTTTCTGTCTTAAAAATATTTTTCTCTATATCAACTAATGAATAAGGATTTTGATAAATTGATCTTCCAATCATAACTCCATCACATTTAGAAAGATGATTATTGATTTCCTCGATCTTTGAAATACCACCATTTATAATAATTTCTAGATGGGGATTGGTTTTTTTTATCTCATAAACCATATCGTAATTTAGTTTAGGTATGTTTAAATTTTGTTTTGGCGATAAACCAGTAAGCATCGCTTTTCTAGCATGCAAAATAAATATTTTTGTCCCTGCATCATACATTTTATTTATAAAATTATTCAAATATTCAAAACTTTCAACATCATCAAAACCAATTCTAGTTTTAGCCGTTACAGGTATTTTGCAAGAATTGACCATCGAATTTATACATTCTGCAACAAGTTCAGGTTCTTTCATTAAGCATGCTCCAAATTTATTTTTTTGAACCTTTTTGCTTGGGCAACCCAAATTTATATTAACCTCATCATAACCCATATCTTCAGCTATTTTTGCAACTTCTGATAATTCCTCTTTATTTGAACCACCAACCTGTAACGCAAGTGGTTTCTCCTCCGGACTAAATGATAAAATTTTTTTTCTGTCTCCATAAATTGCAGATTTAGTTGCAACCATTTCACTATAAAGCATCACATTCTTGCTCATTAATCTCAAAAAGAAACGATCATGCCGATCAGTGCAATCCATCATAGGTGCAACAGAAATTTTTCGATTTATTTTATATCTAGTATCCAAGAGGTTTACCCATTATTTTATCAGGTAGCCATGTCACTATTTCAGGAAAAATACATAAAATTAATATGGCTAATGCCATTATAATCATAAACGGTATAGAGCCTTTTAAAATTTCTGACAAACTAACGTCTGGGGTAATTCCTTTTATAATATAAAGATTTAATCCAACGGGTGGGGTTATTAATCCTATTTCCATGTTTATTGTAAATACAATTGCAAACCAATATGGATCAAAACCTAAAGTAGTAATTACAGGTAATAATATAGCAGAAGTCATTACAATAACAGCTACTGGGGGTAAGAAGAAACCAGCTATTAAAAGAAAAATATTTATTAATATAAATACTACCCATTTGTTTGAGCTAATATCTACCATGCTTTGTGCCAATGACTGAGTTACGTATAATTGTGAAAGTGTAAATGCAAAAAGATATGAGGCTGCAATGATGAACATTATCATTACACTTTCTTTCATGGAAACTTTAACAATATTCCATATTTTTTTCGGCTGATAAATTTTGTAAACTACTGCTATTAACACAAAAACTAAAAATGCCCCGACACCTGATGCTTCTGATGGTGTTGCAACACCACCATATAACACATAAAGAACGCCAGCTATAATTGCTAAAAATGGCAAGATCCTCGGTAATACTTCGAGCTTTTCTTTTAATGTAGGTCTTTTACGATTACTCAAAGCTTTTGCTGAATCTTTATCTATAAAATAACTATGTATAAGTGCCCATATAGCAAACATACCTGCCAGCATAAAACCTGGGACTAACCCACAAAGAAATAGTCTTCCTATCGAAGTTCCTGTTGCAATTCCATAAACAATTAAAACTATGCTTGGAGGAATTAAAACTCCAAGAGTTCCGCCAGCAGCAATTGTTCCAGTTGCGATTTGATCAGAATATCCTCTCTTTCTCATTTCTGGGATACCCATAGTGCCTATAGCGGCGCATGTTGCTGGGCTTGAACCGCTTAAAGCTGCGAAAATTGAACAAGCGCCAATATTTGAAATGACTAAACCTCCAGGTACTCGCCAAAGCCACCTATCTAATCCTGTATATAAATCTTTTCCCGCTGGTGAATTGGCTACAGCCATTCCCATTAAAATAAACATTGGAATTGATAAAAGAACAAATGAATTTAGTCCTGCGTAAAAAGTTTCTGCAAATACATCTAGCATTTGAAAACCTTCAAAAGCCACTAACAGAGCAATCGATACAAAACTCAAACCAAAAGCGATAGGTATACCAGAAAATAAAACGATGAGCGTGAAAACAGCAACTATTACAGCAATTAATAAAGGGTCCATTAATTACTATCCTGTTCGTCGTTAAGTTTGATTATTTCTGCAATATATTGCAATATCATTAATGCAGCTCCTATCATCATTGAGGAATAAGGTATCCAAAGAGGTGGATCCCATACAGTTCCTGTAGAATAATTTTTTGTAAAAGCTTCTTCAACCATTAAAAATCCAAAATAAAATAGAATTAAAAAAAATAATAAACTTACTAATGACGTAAAAATTTTAAGTCTTAAAATATTTCTCTTTGATAAAAAATCATAAATCCATTCCATGCTTACATGTGCTTTTTCACTTAATACGTAAGCGCTACCAATAAAAGTGGATGCTACTAAAAGCATTGTAACTAATTCTGTTTGCCAGGTTATTGCTCTTTGGAAAAAATATCTCTCAAAAACTAGCTCAACAATGACAAGAATTGATAGAAGTAAAGCTAATACAGCAAAAGCACCACAAGCTTTTGCAATATGATCACAAAATTTTAAATATTTGTTTTTCATAAAAAAACCCCTATTTAAATTAATAAATAGGGGTTCTTTATATACTAGTTTATTTTACTGCTAAAGCCATTTCCATTAACTTATCACCACCTGGAACTTTCTCAGCAAATGCTTTATGAGAAGATTGTTTTGCGATCTCTACCCATGCCGCATGATCTTTTTCATCCATATACACTAACTTAACACCTGCTGCCTTATATGCGTCCTCAAATTTTTTATCTAAATTTTCAACTTGTGCAGTCATATATTTTTCAGCAACTTTACCTGCTTTCATTAGAGCGTCTTGTTGTTTTGAATTTAGGGCATCAAAACTTTTCTTTGACATCAAAATTGGTTCATACATAAACCATAGACCAAATTTTCCTGGAGGTGTTGCGCATGAAACCTGTTCATAAATTTTGTAACTTACAAAACTTCCCGAACTAGTGTTAGCACCAGTTAATACACCTGTTTGAAGACCTGTGTAAATTTCTGATGATGGCATACTCTGAATACCTGCTCCTGCTGCCTCTAACATCTGGTTAAATGCTTTTCCTGCAGCTCTCATTACTTGTCCTTTTGCATCACTCGGATTTTTGATACATTTAGTTTTAGAAGCAAATCCACCACCTAACCATGCATCTGAGAGAACCACAACTCCTGCATCATTAATTATTTTTTTGATTTCAGTCATCATTGGACCTTTATTAAATCTTAATGCGTGGTCATGATTTTTTACAGTTCCAGGCATAAGTGTTGCATCAAATTCTGGATGGAATTTGGATGCATATGCTAAAGGGAAAGCTGAAATATCCAATTGACCAGTTGTCATTGGCTTCCATTGCTCTTTTGGTTTGTAAAGTGATTTGGCTGGATAAATTCTTATATCCAAATCAACATTAGCTTTTTTAACTTCATCAGCAATAATTTGAACCATTTCATGTCTTGGATCGTATGAACCATCTGCTCTTTGAGTGCCAGGCCATTGGTGACTAGCTTTAAGAGTTACTGCTAAAGCAGATCCAATTAAAGAAAAAGTTAAAATTACTGAAGTGAAAATTAAAGATAATTTTCGTAACATGTTATTTTCTCCTCATTTGTAATTATCCTAATTAAATTGAACTTCTTAATGAGAGTCAATATAACCATATGACATTATTTTATTTATGAATGGTCCACTTAAAGATTTATTAGTTGTTGATTTAACAAGGGTTTTGGTCGGTCCATACTGTACAATGATTTTATCTGATCTTGGAGCGAGAGTTATAAAAATTGAAGCTCCTGAAATTGGAGATGACTCGAGGGGATTTGGTCCTTTCATTGAGGATTACTCTGCATATTTTATGTCTTTGAACAGAGGAAAAGAAAGCATAGCTCTCAATTTAAAAAATGAAGATGACAAAAAAATTTTTGAAAAAATTTTAGCAAAGGCAGACATATTAGTTGAAAATTTTAAACCCGGTACTTTAGAGAAATGGGGTTTCGGTTGGAATGAGGTAAGTAAAAAATATCCTAAATTAATTTATGCATCAGCCTCTGGTTTCGGTCAAACAGGACCACTTAAAGAATTACCAGCATATGACATGGTTGTTCAAGGAATGGGTGGATTAATGAGTGTTACCGGACATCCAAATTCAGAACCAACAAGAGTTGGAACGTCTATCGGGGATATTACAGCTGGTTTATTCACAGCTATTGGTATCAATGCAGCTCTGTATGATAGGCAAAAAACAGGTAAAGGTGCTTTCATTGATGTATCAATGCTAGATTGT
>CACMRY010000030.1 GCA_902616205.1 uncultured Pelagibacteraceae bacterium | reverse complement strand
GATCGCCTGGAAAATTTACTGCATGAACTCTATGATCTTTATAATGTCTTTTAATCCAATCAATTCCTTTTAAATTTGTTGTAAAACCATGTTGAACTACTAAATCTTTTCCAAATCTCAAAATATCAGCAGCATCAAACAATGGTTCCTCCTCAGTTGTTACAAAATATTTTTGCTCAGTCCACTCAAGTCTTTTTTGTACTCCAATTTTATCTGATAAATAATCTTTTCTATAATCTGCGTCTGTTAATCTTGGTTTTGGAGCTGATTCATGTCTCATATTAGGATCTTCATTATAGTACTGTTTTAATAGAGGTCTGTAACAAAGATACTCAAACCATCTGCATCTATAACTCATAGTTGCTTCTAAAATTTCATTCCCAACTGTAAGCAAAACATCTCTTGGCGGCATACATCCAAACATTGTTTCAGCCTTCCAATCTGGTGTTGAAGTAGGTTGATTAAAGTGCAAAGGCGTTGGTCTATCAACTTTAATTCCACGCTTTTCAAGGATGGACGAAAAATTATCTAAAAGTTCATTTGCTTTATCAACAGTGTCTTTTGTTCTTGGGCCAAACTGACCTCTCATATCACTATCTTCAGGAACTTTTGCATCTAAAGCTGGTTCGGGAGCAGGAATACAAGTCCCGTCAGCACGTCCAACTATTACATGTTTTAATGGATCCCATTCATTCCAACTATTTACAATTACTTTATCTGACATTTAATTTTTTATAATATTATGATCAGGTCCAAACGGAAATTTAGTAATAATTTCTGCGCCATCTTCTTTGATCACTAAAATATCGTGCTCTCTATATCCACCTGCACCAGGCTTTTCTTCGGGGATCATAATCATAGGTTCCATTGATATCACCATGTTTTTTTCAAGAACAGTATCAATATCTTCTCTTAATTCCAATCCTGCCTCTCTTCCATAAAAATGTGAAAGCATTCCAAATGAATGACCATAACCAAACGTTCGATATTGAAGATAACCTAATTCAGCAAATAAATTATTTAACTCCTCACAAATTTCAGAACATTTTGCACCTGGTTTGATTAATTCTAATCCACGTTTGTGAACTTTTACATTTGCTTCCCAAGCTTTTAAAGATGCATCATCAATTTCATTAACAAACAATGTTCGCTCTAAAGCAGTGTAGTAACCTGAGATCATTGGAAAAGTATTTAAAGATAATATATCTCCATTTTGTAATGCTCTATTTGTTTTTGGATTGTGTGCTCCATCTGTATTTATGCCTGACTGAAACCAAACCCAAGTATCCATATATTCTGCATCAGGATAAGACTTTGCTATTTCTCTTTCCATTTTATCTCTTCCTGCTATTGCAATCTCTAATTCCGATTGACCAGGTTTTATGTGTTTTACAATTTCCTCAGCACCTAAATCAGCAATGCGAGCACCGTTTTTAATTATTGAAATTTCTTCATCTGATTTGATCATTCTTTGTTTCATTAAATTCTTTGAAATATCTTTAAAAATCGCGATGCTAAATATAGAGTTTAATTTTTCTTTTATATCTAAAGTTACATGATCATTTTCAATTCCAATTGTTTTTGGAGGATCATTTCTTCCAATTACAGATACGATAGCTCTTAAAAAATTATCTCTTTTCCAATCAGTATATATTACGTTATTACAATGTGATCTTCTCCAAGGTTGACTTGAATCAATATTTGCAGAAATAGTAACTATTTTATTTTTTGTGACTACACATCCATATGGTCTTCCGAATGAACAATAAATAAACCCTGTATAATAAGCAATGTTATGCATCGAAGTTAGAATTGCCATATCCATGTTATTATCTGACATGACTTCTCTAAGTTTCGATACTCTATTTTTGTACTCTTTATCCGAAAAGGGAAGTTTTACTTTTTCACCATTATTTAATTCAAAAAAATCTGGTCTTTCCATAAAAAATTAATTTAAACCAATAAACCTTCTATTGGATTGCATGATCATGCTGTAATAGAAAATTGCAATAAATATAAAAAAACCACCAATAATTGTGTTTGTTGCTGGAACTTCATTGATACCAAGCCACGGTAACCAAACCCAAAATATTCCTCCAATTACTTCTGTCAAAGATAACAAGGTTAAATCTGCGGCAGGAATATTTTTTGAACCAATTGAGTATAGTATCAAACCTGCACAAACTAAAGTTCCATGAGTTGCAAACAAAGCTTCATTTTTACTAGAAGATAAAAATTGGCTATCATTTAAAATCAACATTATCGATGAAAATAAACAACAAAATAAACCTGCAATTGCTACTGTTGTAAATTTAGGTGTTTCTTTTCTCCAACGCAAAGTTACAGAAAAAACAGAAAATCCAAGAGCAGATGCTAAACCAAAGACAAGACCTGGAAGAGAGTTTTTACCGCCAGTTCCAAATGCCATTACAACAATTCCAAATGTTGCAACTAAAATTGCCACCCAAACTGTAAGTGAGATTTTTTCTCTTAAAAATAAAAAACCTAACAACGCTGTTATAAATGGCATTGCAGCTAAACATAAAAGGGTTACTGCAGCACTAGTATTTGTGATTGACCATATAAAAGTCATCATTGCTGTGCCTAATCCAATGCCACCTAAAACACCAGAAATACCAACTTTAAAATAGTTTTTATAAAAATCTAATCCTTCTTCAAAATATAGATAAAGATTTAATAGAATGAATATTACTAATCCCCTTGTAAATAAATATTGCCAAGGAACTAACTGGGGTTGATCAATATGCCTTACAACATAAGGTCCAAAAGACCATAACAGTCCAGCAAAAAGAACTATTGGTATTGCAACTTTTGGATTTTTTAGATCGAGCATCCCGAATTATTAATCTTATTTTAAATTTGAGACAAGAAAATACGATTAGTTGATCAAAAATTCATTTAGACCTGATGCTGAGTAAACATCTATTAAATTTCCTTTATTGAATACTGAAACACCATCTTTAAATACACCCCAAGCGTTAGATTTAACAAAAGGCTCGATTTTATAAGACTCTTGTCCCTCAAATACCTCAAATTGTACAAACCCTTTTTTGTCAAAACTTATTTTTCCTTTAACAAATCTTGTAAATTTTTTCTTTTTGGAAAATTTATTTTTTAGTTTTGCAAATATTGGCTTTTCTACTTTTAAACCTAAAGATTTAAATAACAACGGAATTACAAAAAATCTAAAACAAGCAACTGAGGAAATGGGATTGCCTGGTAAACCAAAAAAACATTTGTTATTATTAAATTTTGCAAACATGATTGGTTTTCCTGGTCTAATTGCAACTCCTTTAAAGTGACTTTTAAGTTTAAATTGATTAATAATACTCGGAATAAAATCAAATTTTCCTTTAGAGACAGCTCCAGAAGTAATTAAGATGTCTGTTTTAGACTTTAATTGTTTGGATATTTGTTCTTTAAATAATTTTTGATCTTTATCTCTTAAGATTTTTTGAATTGTAAAATTTACGGGTAAACTTTTGATCAAAGAGTTTAAATAAATTGTATTTGAATTTCTTATTTTCCACGATGGTATATTTTTTTTATCAGATAATTCATTTCCTGATGGATAAAAGACTATATTTACTTTCTTTTTAACTAAGACTTTATCTATACCTAACGTTTTTAAAGATAAGATATGAGCAGGATTTATTAATTCTCCTTTTCTAATTATTTTATTTCCTTTTTTATAATCTGAGCCTTTTGGTCTAATAAATTCTGATTTTTTAATTTTTTTATTAATAATTATATATTTTGCATTTTGTTTACTTGGAAAAAACTCAATATCCTCAATTGGAATAATGGTATCAAAAGGTTTTTTAATAATTGCACCAGTCATTACCTCAATACATGATAATTTTGGAACTTTTTTAATATAAGGGTTGTCCCCTGCTGCAACAGTTTTAAGAATTTTAAACTTTTGAAATGTATTTTTTGTTTCTTTTGAATTTACTGCAAAACCATCGAACGCTGTATTATCATCAGCAGGATAATCAGATTTAGCAATTACCTCTTCGCTCGATACTCTATTTAAAGCATCTTTTATTGAAACAATTTCACTGCCAATTTCTAATGAATTGTTATTCAATTTACCTATAGCTGCTTTATAAGAATTCATATCTTTTTAGACGCTTCCTCTAAATCTATTTTAGTATTTATGTTTAAAAAACTATTATCGTCTTTAGGATCAAATTCAATTATTTCTGTTCCAATTTTATTAGCCCAATCTTCAACTTTTCTATCCCCTCCCTCTAAGTCTTTTCTTAATTGATCTTTAAGCTCCGCTGACCATAAGCCAAAAATATTGTGTCTTTTTTCACCACTTTTTAAAAAAAATAATTTTTTACTAGAGTGTCTTTGAGCGGTCATCATTTGATCAATAATTTCAATTTTGAAAAAAGGTGTGTCACAAGGAAATGTCATAATCCACTTATAATTTTTTGAATTATCTATTATCCATTCCATTGAAGATAGAACACCAACTAAAGGTCCTAGCTGTCCATCCATAACATCATTTGAGTAAAAAACATTGCTTATTTCTTTGTTACTTTCCTCATTTGAGATGATTAAAATTTCTTTAAATCTACTCTTAAGTTTTTGAATTGTATGATCGATTAAAGTTAAATCTCCCAATTTGGCATTTGCTTTATTCCCACCAAACCTTCTTGATTTTCCACCAGCTAATATGACTGGCAAAACATTGTTTTCGCTCATCAAATTAAATATAAGTCATATATCTTTTTAATAAAGATCAATAAATGGACTTAGAAATTTTAAAAATTGCTTCAGATACTAAAAATCATAAAGTTTTAAAAGAAAGCTCTCATTTTGCTAAATTTAAAAACCCTTTATGTGGAGATGAAATGAATGTTAGTCTTATGATTAAAGGTGAGAAAATTACTGATTTTGCTTATGAATGTAAATCATGTATTTACTGCCAAGCTTCAGCAAGTATTTTGTCAAAAAAGTCTATAAACAAGTCTATTAAAAAAATGAGAGAAATTATAGCTATTGCTAATAATTTTTTTGAGAATGCATCTGAAAAATTTCCAAAAGAGTGGAAAATATTAGAAAAACTTTTTAATAAAAAAAATATCTCAAGAAAAGAGTGTCTTCTGTTACCTTTCAAAACATTGGCAAAAGCCTTAAAATCTTCACATGAAAAAAGATAAATTAATTAAATCTTTACTAGCAGGACTTTTTTCTGCAATCACAATAGGCGCTTTAACTTATTTAACTTACAAAACTACATATGGTTTATTTTTAATTGCATCATTTGGATCATCAATGGTTTTATTGTATGGATTTCCAGAAAGTCCTTTTGCACAGCCTAAAAATATATTTTTTGGTCATTTTTTAACATCTGTTGTTGGAATTATTGTTTTAAATTTTGTACCACTTCCAATTTATGTAACTATTCCGATAGGTGTGGGCTTAGGAGTTGGTTTAATGATACTTATAGATGTTACTCATCCACCAGCAGGAGGAAATCCGATTATAGTTATCATTGGAAGTGTTTCTTACGATTATTTATTAAGTCCAATTATACTTGGATCAATAATTGTTTTGGTATTTGGGATAGTTATCAATAAGTTTGTATTAAAGAAAAAGTACCCTCAAAAATGGACATAAAATACAACGTATCAAAAATTAAAGGTTCTAAAGAAGAAATTGTAAAAGATGCTGTATCTGTTGAGGAACCTTTAGAAATGCGTCTTAAATATAAAAAGAATGGAAAAATTGAAACGCAAAATATATCTATAACAATGAGGACACCTGGAAATGATGAAGATTTAATTAGAGGATTTTTATTTAATGAAAGAATAATTGAGAATATGGATGAAATAGATAGCGTTCAACACATTGGTGATCCTGTTGGAGATTATAATTTACATAACGTTATTGAAGCTACAATAAATAAAACAGATAATTTAGATATTGGTAAATTAAAAAGAAACTTTGTAACAAACTCCTCGTGTGGAGTATGTGGAAAGACTTCATTAGACTCAATTGAAGTATTAAAAAATGATAAATTAGATTCACATTTTCCAAAAATAAAAGAGGAAATAATTTTAAAATCTCCAAGTCTATTGATGAATGAACAGTCTGAGTTTGCAAAAACTGGTGGAATTCATGCTAGTGTATTAATTGATGAAGTAGGTACAGTAATAGCGACTCGTGAAGATGTTGGTAGACATAATGCTTTAGACAAATTATTAGGTCATACTATTCAAAATAGACTGCTTAATATAAAGGCTCAGTTTATTGCCTGCTCTGGAAGGTTGAATTTTGAGCTAGTTCAAAAGGGATTAATGGCAAATATTGGTATTATGGCTGGTGTGGGTGCGCCTACGAGTCTCGCAGTGGATCTAGCTAAACGTTTTGACATGACTCTATTAGGTTTTGTAAAAGAAAGTGGCTTTAATATTTATAATAATAAAAAAAGAGTAATATTGAGCTAATTTATAGAGAGCATGTCTAAAAACATAAGTAATTTGTCCGGAAGAATAGGATTAAAAAATAACCTATTTCAAAAGCTATCTGAAAGATCCTTGAATTCTAAAGATGATGCAGGAATGAAGGAAATAGCAGAAGAATACAAAATGGGTGTTTCAACTATTCACGGAGCGGAAAGTTTTTACGAATTTTTAAGACCCTCGCACAGAGAGAAGAAAGCATTTGTATGTAATGGAAGTGCTTGTATGTGTGCAGGTACACAAGAACCTTTAAAGAAAAAATTACAAGAAAAATTAGGTGAGGATAAAGTTGGCGAGATGTTTTGTCTTGGTCATTGCTATGAAAATCATGCGTTTCACTATGATGGAGAAAATTATGCAGGTAATGATATCAATCAAATAGATCAAATCATTAAAGGTGAAAAAATAAAACAAGAAAAATTCTTTTCAAAAAGTTTTGCAACAACAAGTTTTTTAATGGATGATAAATTATCAAACTTTGATCAATTCAAAGAGCATTTAGAAAAATTTATTAAAACGGATAAAAAAGAAATCATAAACTCGTTATTATCTTCTAATCTTACAGGTAGAGGTGGTGCAGGATTTCCAACAGGAATGAAATGGGATTTCTGTAGTAAAACAAAATCAGAAAAAAAATATGTAGTTTGTAATGCTGATGAAGGAGACTCTGGTGCTTTCTCAGATAGATATTTACTAGAAGACCAACCTTTAAAAGTTTTATTTGGAATGGTTATATGTGGTTATGTGATTGGTAGCAATGAAGGAGTACTTTATATAAGAGGTGAATATCCAAAATCAATTGAAGCAATTAATGGATGTATTAATTCATTAAAAGAAGCAGGATTATTAGGTGAAAAAATATTAGGAACAGAATTTTCTTTTGATTTGAATATTTGTATTGGGCAAGGTGCTTATATTTGTGGAGAAGAAACAGCTTTAATCGCATCTATTGAAGGTAGAAGAGCAGAAGTAGATGTAAGACCTCCATTCCCTGTAACAGAAGGATTATATAAAAAACCAACTGTAGTTAACAATGTAGAAACATTAGCAGCTGCAACTGGAATTTTACTTAATGGAGCAGAAAAATTTTCATCAGTTGGAAATAAAAAATCCGCTGGAACAAAATTAGTTTGTCTAGATAGTTTTTTTAATAATCCTGGTGTTTATGAGATTGATATGGGAACACCAATGAAAAAAATATTTGAAGAATATGGTGGTGGATACAAAGAAGATGTAAAAGCATTCCAAATTGGTGGTCCATTAGGTGGAGTTGTGCCTATATCAGAAATCGAAAAGCTAAATTTAGATTTCCAAGAATTTACTAAAGCAGGTTTTATGTTAGGACATGCGAGCGTTGTTAGTATTCCTAAAGATTTTAATATGGCTGAATACATTCATCACTTATTTGAGTTTTCAGCTGAAGAGTCATGTGGAAAATGCTTTCCTGGAAGAATTGGATCTTACAGAGGAAAAGAAATGTTTGATCAGTTAAAAAAAGGAACATCTAAAATTCCACTTAAACTTTTGAATGAATTATTAGTTACCATGCAAAAAGGATGCTTATGTGCGCTTTGTGGAGCGATACCAACACCCATAATGAACATATTAAAGTATTTTGGTGATGAAATTAAAAATGATATAGTAAAGGATAATTAATGAGTGCGGAAAAAAGAAAAGTTGCCTATATAGATGGAAAACCCTATGAAATAGGGCAAAATCATACGTCCATTTTAAAATTTGTAAAAAGCTATTTAGGAGAAAAGAAGGTACCAACACTATGTGACGATCCTAACCTTGCACCTTATGGTGCATGCAGAGTTTGCTCTGTTGAAGTTGCTCTAGAAAAAGACGGTCCAACTAAAGTAGTTGCATCATGTCATACACCTGTTGGGGAAAACCAACACATATTTACAAGCAATGAGGGATTACAAAATTTAAGAAAAAACATTGTCGAGTTAGTTTTGACAGACCATCCAATGAATTGTGATACTTGTGAAGTAGATAAAAATTGTGAACTTCAAACTGTAGCAAATGACTTAGGAATAAGCGATCATAGATATAATAACCCCAAACAAAATAAAGGAACTCCAAAAGATACTTCTCACTCTTACATGAGAATGAATTTAGACAACTGTATAAATTGTGGAAGATGTGTAAGAGCATGTGATGAAATTCAAGGTTCATTTGTTTTGACAATGAGTGGAAGAGGTTTTGAGTCTAGAATTACTACTGATAATGATATGCTCTTTGGAGATTCATCATGTGTATCTTGTGGTGCTTGCGCTCACACTTGTCCAACAGATGCTATTTCAGATGTATTTCAATCTAAATCTGTAAAAGTTGATAAAAAAGTTAGAACTACATGTTCATACTGTGGTGTTGGTTGTAATTTAGAGACCTCTGTAAAAGATGGAAAAGTTGTTGCAATAGATACCCCAAAAGAAACTGAGGTAAACGCTGGACATACATGTATCAAAGGAAGATATGCGTTTGGTTTTTATGATCACCCAGACAGACTAAGAAGTCCTTTGATTAAGAGAAATGGAAAATTTGAAGAAGCTTCTTGGGATGATGCTTACGAATATATAAAGCAAAAATTAGAAAAGATTAAAAAAGAGAGTGGACCAGATGCTATTGCTGGTATTTCTTCAGCAAGATGCACTAATGAAGAAAATTATGTGTTTCAAAAAATGATAAGAGCAGCAATTGGAACAAATAATATAGATTGCTGTGCAAGAATTTGTCATTCGCCTACTGCATGGGGAATGCAACAAACTTTTGGAACTGGAGCAGCAACCAACTCTACAGAAGATATTTATCACGCTGATTTATTTTTAGTCATTGGTGCAAATCCAACTAATGCTCATCCTGTAACTGGTGCAAAAATTAAACAACAGGTTATGAAAGGTAAAAAATTAATTGTACTTGATCCAATTACTACTGATATTGCTAAACTTGCTGATTATCATATTAGATTAAGACCTGGAACAAACGTTGCTGTTCTAAACATGATGCTTTACTACATTGTTAAAGGAAACTTATTAAAAAAAGATTTTGTTGAAAACAGAACTGAAGGGTTTGATGAATTTTTAAATCATATTAATGGTTTAGATATTGATCATCTAGCAAGTGTTGCGGGTGTTGATAAACAATTAGTTAAAGAAGCAGCCATTGCATATGCAACAGCAAAAAATTCTATGGAGTTCCATGGTTTAGGAGTTACCGAGCACGAACAAGGTTCTAAAACTGTGATGTTGATTGCAGACCTTGCAATGATTACTGGCAACATAGGAAGAAGAGGTGTTGGAGTTAATCCTTTAAGAGGTCAGAACAATGTTCAAGGGGCTGCGGATATGGGGTGCCAACCTCACCAAGGTGCTGGTTATTTCCCAGTAGCTGATAAAAAAATTCAAGATTTTTACACTGAAAAATATGGTGCAGTCCACCCAACAAAAGCTGGATTGAAAATCCCAGAAATATTTGATGCAGCAATAAATAAGGAAGTTAAAGGATTATGGATTATTGGAGAAGATATTGTTCAAACTGATCCAAACAGTGCGCATGTAATTAAAGCAATGGAGTCTTTAGATTTATTAGTTGTTCAAGAGATATTTAT
Source organism: uncultured Pelagibacteraceae bacterium (assembly GCA_902616205.1). Classification (GTDB taxonomy): domain Bacteria; phylum Pseudomonadota; class Alphaproteobacteria; order Pelagibacterales; family Pelagibacteraceae; genus Pelagibacter. Next base: position 398 of record CACMRY010000030.1, on the reverse strand, counting down.
GAGTGAAACAGCTAAATTAGCAGATGTAGTTCTTCCAGGAACAACATTTTTAGAAAAAGACGGTACTTTTACAAACACAGAAAGAAGAGTTCAAAGAGTTAACAAAGCCGCTGAACCTTTACCAGGCACAAAACCAGATGGTGTCATTGTTACTGAAATGATGCAAAAACTTGGATATGATCAGCCAACTTATGATGCTGATCAAGTGTTAGCAGAAGTTGCGGATGTTGTTCCGTTCTTTAAGGGAATTACTAGAGAGAGACTAGGTAAACTTGGATTACAGTGGCCAGTAAAAGAAGATGGAACAGACACAAAAATTTTACATGAAAAAGAGTTTAAGCTTGGAAAAGGAAGATTAAAGTCTTTTGACTGGAAAGAGTCTACAGAAATCAAAAATA
>CACMRY010000029.1 GCA_902616205.1 uncultured Pelagibacteraceae bacterium | reverse complement strand
TCTCCAGTTGATTTTGTCATAGTGTCAAAAATATTTTTTTCTGGCGTTTTAATTGGTTTAGAAAAAGTTGTTCTCTCTGGGATAAAGCCTCCTAAGTCATATCTACGCTGTTTTAAGTATTTTATTTCAGGTGAATTTTCGTCAGGTTTAAAATATTCTATATTTTTAACCTGTTGATCGCTTAAAGGGACATCAAACCTATCTCTGTAATACATTAAGTCATCAACATCTAATTTTTTTTGTTGATGTGTAGTATTCACACTTTCACCAGATTTACCCATCCCATATCCTTTTATTGTTTTTGCAATAATAACAGTTGGGCTGCCTATATTTTTTACAGCTTTATCGTAAGCTGCATAAACTTTATGGGGATCGTGACCACCTCTGTTTAGTCTCCAAATATCTTTATCTGACATTGCAGATACCATTTGAAAAGTCTCTGGAAATTTTCCAAAAAATTTCTCTCTTACATACAAACCATCTCTTGCCTTAAATGCCTGATATTCGCCATCAACAGTTTCATTCATTAATTTAACAAGATGACCAGATTTATCATTGGCTAATAAAGAGTCCCAATAAGATCCCCAGATAACTTTAATAACATTCCAGCCTGCACCTCTAAATATTCCTTCTAGCTCTTGGATAATTTTACCGTTTCCTCTGACTGGTCCGTCAAGTCTTTGAAGATTACAATTCACTACAAATATTAAGTTATCTAATTTTTCTCGAGCTGCTAAACCAATTGCACCTAATGATTCTGGTTCATCCATTTCACCATCACCAAGAAAAGCCCAAACTTTTCTTCCTTCGTCTTTGATTAAACCTCTATTAATTAGATATTTCATAAAACGAGCTTGGTATATTGCTAGCATAGGACCTAGTCCCATTGAAACAGTTGGGAATTGCCAAAAATCAGACATTAGCCAAGGGTGAGGGTATGAAGACAGTCCACCTTTATTAACTTCTTGTCTAAAACTGTCTAATTGTTTTTCGTTTAGTCTACCCTCTAGAAAAGCTCTTGCATACATGCCTGGAGCGCTGTGACCTTGAAAATAGATTAAGTCTCCTCCAAAATTATCACTTTTTGCTCTCCAAAAGTGATTCATCCCAACATCATATAAGGTTGCAGCTGATGCAAAAGTTCCTATGTGGCCACCTAATTCAGGAAATTTTTTGTTAGCTCTGACAACCATTGCTGCTGCATTCCATCTAATTAATGATCTTAACCTCCTCTCAATATTTTGGTCACCGGGAGATTTCGTTTCTTCCTGTGGAGGAATTGTATTTATATATGGAGTGCTTTGGGTGTAAGGAATTTTTGAACCCTGTCTGTATGCATGGTCAATTAGTTGCTTAATTAAAAAATTTGCTCTCTCAGATCCTTCTTGTTGAACAACAGCTGTAAGTGATTCCACCCATTCTTTAGTTTCTACAGGATCAATATCATCTTTATTAGAGACAAACTCTATATTGTTTTTTTTTATATTCTCAATTGGCCCAGGTTTTTTTATTTGATTTAAATTGTCCTTGTATTGAATTGTATTTTCGGCCTCCTCAATAATTTTTTCAGTAAATGGGGGTATTTTTTCATCTTTATTTTCAATTCCAACTACCGACAAAATTACATCTCCTTTTGAAACTTTATCACCAACTTTAACAATTATATCTTTTATTGAACCTTCAATTGTTGATGGTACCTCTACACTAGATTTATCACTCTCAAGAGTAATTACTGCATCATTTTTTTTTAAATTATCACCTTTTTTGACAAGTACTTCTATTACTTCTACTTGATCAAAATCTCCAATATCAGGGACTAGCAATTCTAAGTTCATTTTGAAATATTATATATATCTTTTTTTCTAAAATAGATGATTATTTCCAAAAATAAATAATCAATATTTGAATAATCACAAATATAGATTAAAAATTAAACTAAAATACTTTAATAAGTCGCGCCTGTAGCTCAATTGGATAGAGCGCTTGGCTACGGACCAGGAGGTTCTGGGTTCAACTCCTAGCAGGCGCACCAAAATTGGAAAGGAATAAATTTGTCGCTTCAAAAATCAGTTATTTATTTTTTTTTAATTGTGATAGTTATTCTTTTTATAATTAGTGTATTTATATAATGAGTAAAATTTATCACCAAATAAGTAAAAAACCTGGTTTTATGAAACATAACGGTGGTTTATTTTTCAGAGATTTAACAAAAGACAAATATCAATTTAAAACAAAAGTAAAAAAAAATCATATTAATAAAGTTGGAATTACTCACGGTGGATATATTGCATCAATAATTGATGCTGGTGCAGGTACTGCAGTATATCGATCTGCAGGAAATAAAGTCTGTGTAACTATTTCATTAGATATTAAATATATTGGTTCCTCAAAGATTGGTGATGAAATTATAGGTGATGTTAAAATTCAAAAAGTAACTAACACATTAGTTTTTATGAATTGTGAATTAAGATCAAAAAAAAATAAAATTGCTATAGCATCAGGAGTGTGGAAAAAATTAAATAAAAAGTTATAAAAAAAAATTTAAAATTTAAGCTGCTTTAGATTTTTAAACTCATTTAAAACCTTTGGATTTGCTAAAGCTTGGACATTTTTTATTTTACTTCCTTCAATTGTATTTTTTACTGCTAATTCAACAATCTTACCATTCTTTGTTCGAGGTATATCTGAAACTTGAATTATTTTTGATGGAACATGTCGTGGTGATGCCTCACTTCTTATTCTTTTTTTTAACCTTAAAATTATATCGTCATTTAAAGAATAAGATTTGCTCATAACAACAAAGAGAATTATTCTTACGTCATTATCCCATTTTTGTCCTACAACTATAGACTCTTTAACTTCTTTAAAATTTTCTGTAACTGAGTATATCTCAGCAGTACCTAGTCTAACCCCTCCAGGATTAAGTGTTGCGTCTGATCGACCGTAAATTATATAGCCTCCATTTTTTTTTCGCTCAGCATAATCTCCGTGATACCACATATTTTTATATTTTAAGAAGTATGCGCTTTGATATTTTTTACCTCCTGGGTCATTCCAAAATTTGTTTGGCATCGATGGAAATGGAGATTTGCACACAAGTTCACCCTTTTGATTAAGAATTGTTTCTCCTCTTTCTGAGAAAACATCAACATCCATACCAAGTCCATTATTTTGGATCTCGCCGCTAAAAACTGGAGAAAATATATTTCCTAAAACAAAACACGATACAATATCTGTTCCCCCAGAAATGGAGGACAAATGAACATTTTTTTTTACATTTCTATAAATATATTCAAAACCTTCAGATGATAATGGTGAACCAGTTGAACATATAGTTTTAAGATATTTTAGTTTAAATTTGGACTTAATATTTAATTTTAATTTTTTTAGTTGATCAATAAATTTTGCACTAATACCCAATAGTGATATTTTTTCATTTTCAGCTATTTTAAATAAAAGATCTTTATTTTTATGCATTGGAAAACCATCAAATAAAACAATCGAAGCTTCGCTGGCCAGTGCACTTACAAGCCAATTCCACATCATCCATCCACAAGTAGTAAAATAAAATATGTTATCTCCTGGCTTAATTTCACAATGAAGTTTATGTTCTTTCAAGTGTTGAAGTAACACTCCTCCAATTCGGTGGCAAATACACTTTGGTTTTCCTGTTGTTCCACTTGAATATAAAATAGCTAAATCATCATTAAAATCGAACTTTTCATACTTAAAAATTTTATTTTTTGAATTAACAATATTTTTTTTTGTAAAAATATTTACATTTTTTAAATTACTAATTTTAGTTAATTTTTTTCCAGGGTATGAAAATATAAGAACATATTTTATGGATTTTATCTTATGAACTATTGATGGCAATCTTTCTAAAATACTTATTTTTTTTCCGTTATAATAATACCTGTCAGTTAAAATTAAAATTTTTGGCTTAATTTGTGAAAATCTCTCAATTAGTCCTGGTGTTCCAAAATCAGGTGAGCAAGATGACCAGATAGCGCCAATAGCTGCGGTTGCTAAGAAACACTCAACCGTCTCAATTTGATTTGGCATATAAGCAGCAACACGGACACCTTTTTTTATTTTATGGTTTTTAAAAAATGTAGCTAAATCTTCAACATTTTTTTTAAGGTCAATCCAAGATCTAGTTTCTTTAAAACCATTTTCGCTAATAAAAGTAATAGCTTTTTTATTATTTTGTTTTACTAGGAGATTTTCAGCAAAATTCAATTTTGAGTTTACTAAAAATTGATTTTTAGAAAATTTTTTATGAAATTTGTTTTTTAGTGATTTAACCCCTTTAACTTTTGCAAAGTCCCAAATATCACTCCAGAAAAAATTTTGGTTTTGTAAACTCCATTTAAGAAGTTTTTTATAATTTTTATTACTTTTAAAATTATATTTATTAATTAAAAATTTTTCAAAACTACGTAAGTTTGAGTTTTCTTTTTGTGATATAGTGGCTTCCCATAATTTTTTCTGCATCGAAAAAAATATATTGAATTTTTATTAATTGTGATAACTTTAAACAATAATAATTTAAAATGAGAACTTTTTCACCTCTGATTCGGACTAGTTTTAGACTACCTTTGTTCTTTTCAGGCAACAAAATATAGTAGGCAAAAAAAAGATCATACTAAAAGTAGAAATGTCAAAAAATAAAGTTACAGCAGTTCTTGGTCCAACAAATACTGGGAAAACCTTTCTAGCAATAGAAACTATGCTTTCCTTTGAATCAGGAATGATTGGTTTCCCATTGAGATTATTAGCAAGAGAAGTCTATGACAAAATTATAAAAAAAATTGATCCATCAAAAGTAGCTCTAATAACGGGAGAGGAAAAGATTATCCCAATAGATGCAAAATATTTTCTTTGCACAGTAGAGTCAATGCCTATTGATAAAAATCTTGAGTTTGTGGGTGTAGATGAAATTCAAATGTGTAGCGATAATGAAAGGGGTCATATTTTTACAGATAGATTATTAAATCTCCGAGGAGAAAAATTAACAATGCTAATGGGATCTAATACAATAAAACCCATTTTACAAAAACTGAGTGATGATATTGAATTTATTAATAAAGAAAGATTTTCAAAGCTTTCATTCGGGGGACATAAAAAAATATCAAGAATAGAGAGAAAAAGTGCTGTAATAGCTTTTTCAGCTGAAGAAGTTTATGCAATTGCTGAGCTCATTAGAAGACAAAAAGGTGGGGCTGCTATTGTTATGGGTTCACTTAGTCCAAAGACACGTAATGCTCAAGTTAGTTTGTATCAATCTGGGGACGTAGATTATTTAGTTGCAACTGATGCAATAGGAATGGGTATAAATATGGACTTAGATCAAGTTTTTTTTTCAAATATTAAAAAATTTGATGGTAAAAAATTAAGAAGACTTAATATTTCTGAAATAGGGCAAATTGCAGGACGAGCTGGAAGATACTTAAACGACGGATCTTTTGGAATAACTGGTGAATGTGGTGAGATTAACCCTGAAGAAATTGAAGCATTAGAACAACATAAATTTCCTGAAATACAACAAATATTTTGGAGGAATTCTAAATTAAACTTTAGTAGTAAATTAAATTTAATTAAATCTCTTGAAGAGAAACCAGATAAAGAATGGCTTAGAAGAATTTATGAATGTGAAGATGAAAAAGCCTTAAAATATTTTTTAAAAGATGCAACTGACTTTCAAATACTGGGGAATTCATATGATTTAAAAATTTTATGGGAATGCTGCCAAATACCTGATTTTGTAAAAAAAACATATGGAAATCATTTAGAAATTATTAATAAAGTTTTTAAATTCCTAACCAGTGAAAATAAAAGAATTCCAAATCAATATATGAAAGAACAGTTAGCTTCGTTAGATAAAATTGAGGGAAATGTAGATTCTATATCAAATAGAATTGCAAATGTTAGAACATGGTCTTATGTCGCAAACAAAGCAAATTGGGTGGAAAATCAGGATTACTGGGTCGAAAGAGCAAAAAATCTTGAAGATAAACTTTCTGATAGATTGCATGAAGAACTAACAAAAACTTTTATAGATAAAAGAGCAAGTGTGCTTGCAAGAGGGTTAAAACAAGATATCACTTTTAGCACTGAAATTATAGAAGATGAAAAAGTGATGATTAATAATCAATATATTGGTAATTTAAAAGGTTTAAAATTGCATTTAGATTTAAAGGTTGATGCTCTAGATGCTGATATAAAATCTCTTAAAAAAGCAGCTAGACAAAATGTAAGTCCGGAAATAATCAAAAGAATAAAGCAGATAATTGATACTGGATTAATAGAGCTAAAAAAAGATTTTAAAATTTATTGGAAAAATAATCAAATAGCCAAATTATTACCAGGTGAAGATTATTTGAATCCAAAAATACATCTCCTTATAGACGATATGATTGAAAATGACGAGAGAAGTAAACTTGATTTATTTATTCAAGGATGGATACAAAAAAAAATAAATACAGAATTAAAAAGCTTGGTTGATTTAAAAAATACTCAAGAAAAAAACTCAGATCTTAGAGCTTTAGCATATCACCTTTATGAAAATAATGGGGTTGTGAAGAGAGAAGATGTTTTATCTTATCTTAAAATGCTTGATCAAAATGAGAGAAAAAAGCTTAGAAATTTAGGAGTAAGATTTGGACGTTATCATATTTTTTTATTTAAATTATTTAAACCAAGCACAGTCTCTTTGAGAACTCTATTGTGGAAAAATTATCATGAAAAAAATGAAAAATTAGAACCTCCAAAGTTTGGGTTAAATTTTTTGAAGCAAGACAAACCGTCTAATAGAGAATTTATGCTTTTATGTGGATTTGAAAAATTTGATAAGTTTTATGTAAGAATTGATATTCTAGAAAGGCTTTTTCTTATGATTTTTAATTCAAAAAATAAAAATAATGACACAGAGATAAAACTGATACCTGACATGTTAAATTTATTAGGTTGTAATAAGGAGAATTTTATAAAATTATTAAATAAAATGAATTATAAAACCTTTGAAAAAGAAAAAGATCTTTACTTCAAGTATTTACCATCTAAAAAAGTAATTAAGAAAAAGAATGTAAATAAAGAAATTAAAGACAATCCTTTTCAAGTTTTGAAGCAACTTAATTTAGATTAATGTTTAACCTTTTTAAAAAAAATGAGAATACTAAAGAAAATAATGTTTCTTTAATTGCCGTTTGCTCTTTATTAATTCATTCAGCAAAAATTGATGAAAACTACACAGAAAAGGAAAAAAATATAATAATCAAAGCATTAATAGAGATGGGTGCAAAAGATGAAAATTTGGAGGAGATAATTATAGAAGCTGAAAAAAAAGAACAGGATTCAAATCAAATATTAGATTTTACAAAAGAGGTTAAAAACATAAGTGAAGACAAAAAAAAAATTATAATAGAAGCGTTATGGAAGATTATTTTCTCTGATGAAAATGCAGATATTTATGAAACAAATCTAATGAGACGTCTATCAGGCTTGTTGTATTTAGATAATAAAGTGGTAGGTGATATAAAAGAAAAAGTTAAACAAAATCTATAATGACATATCTTATAAATGAAAAATGTATTAAGTGTAAATTGATGGATTGTGTTGAAGTTTGTCCAGTTGATTGTTTTTATGAAGGCAAAAATATGCTTGTAATTAAACCGGATGAGTGTATAGATTGTGGCGTTTGTGAGCCAGAGTGTCCAGTCGATGCTATAGTTTCAGATACAGAGCCAGGAAGTGAAAAATGGCTTGAAATGAATACAAAGTACTCTGATATTTGGCCAAACATAAACGAAAAAAAAGATCCCCCTGCGGATCATGAAAAGTTTAAAAACGAAGATGATAAATTTGAAAAATATTTTAAAGAAAACATCCAACAAGAAAACTAAAGTAAAAACAAAAAAAATAATTAAAAAAAAAACAAAAACAACAAGTACAAAAAAAATTCCAAAAATAAAAAAAGTTCCTAAAAAAACTAAAAAAAGTAAAATATCTAAAAATTTATCTAAACCAAAAAAACTAGAAAAAGCACAGGTAAAAACTGAAGCTTTAAGGATTCCAAAAAATAATGAGCAAAAGCCAGAAATTAAAAAAGTAAAAAAACAAGAGACTGAAAAAAGGGAGTTTAAAGTAAAAGATTATGTAGTTTACCCAAAACATGGTGTTGGTCAAATTACTGAATTCAAAAAGATTAACATTGGTGGAATTGATGTGGAAACATACATTTTAAAATTTGAGAAAGATAAAGCTAGTGGGATGGTCCCAGTAAACAAACAATCACATTTGAGGCCACTTGCAACAATAAATCAGGTAAATAAATGTATAAGTATTTTAAAGAGTAAACCTAAAATTAAAAGATCAATGTGGAGCAGAAGGGCACAGGAGTATGAAGCAAAAATATCATCAGGTAAAATATATGAGCTTGCCGAAGTAGTAAGAGATCTTAACAAAGGAGACGATTTGATGATAGACCAATCATATAGTGAGAGACAACTTTTTGAAAAAGCTTACGACAGGTTACTCACAGAATTTCAAATCGTAATGGGTACTAGTCTAGAAGATACTCAAAAAAAACTCGATAAAGCCCTCAAAAGAAACTTGGAGAAACAGATTCAAAAAGTAGAAGCTAAACCTGCATCAGAAGATATTTCAGAAGAAGTTGTAGCGGAATAAAAAAAAAACGCTTCCCACGCAAGCGCCATGAGAAGCGTAATCAATTAAAAAGAATACTAAACTATTTTCTTCTTTTCTTCTTAGCTTTTTTCTTAGCTTTTTTCTTAGTTTTCTTTTTAGCAGCTTTTTTTCTTCTTTTAGCCATCTTTAGCTCCCTTTTTTTTACGAATCTTTTTGATTCGTTTAGTTACTCTTTTTTTATTTTTTTTGAATGGTTATGTCAAATCTTTATTTGTTTTAAAAAAAAACTTAACTTTAGAAATTTTTTTTTAAATTTTATTTAAAAAAAGTTAAGTAAATTGCGATAAATAAACAATACAATTTTTTATTAATATAAACTTTCAAAATTATTTTTAAATTTTTTAATTATTTTATATCTTTTTAACTTCATTGTTGGTGTTTGCATTCCATTTTCAATTGAAAATTTTTCTTCTGAAATAAAAAATTTTTTAATTTTTTCAACTTTTGTAAGGTTTTTATTTATTTTTTCTATTTCTTTTTGAATTTCTTCTTCATTAATATTTTTTTTTTCTTCACTAAGAACTAACATTGAGACCAAATAAGGTTTATTGTCTCCATAAACAATTGCTTGATCAATTAATTCTGAATTAATTAATTCATTTTCAATTTTTAACGGAGAAATATTATCTCCTCCAGGTGTAACCAATATATCTTTCTTTCTATCTGTAATCTTGAGATAATCATTCTCAAATAAACCAATATCTCCTGTATGAAGCCAACCGTCTTTTAACACTTTGTCTGTCTCTTCTTTATTATTCCAGTAGCCAAGCATTACGTTCTCTCCTTTAACTAATATCTCACCATCTTGAGCAATTTTTACCTCATTTCCTTTAAAAGGTGGTCCTACGGTTTCTACCCTAATATCATGAAATGGATTGCAGCTCACTACTGGAGAGGTTTCTGTTAATCCATAACCTTGTAAGGTTGGTAGTCCGATTGCGTTAAGAAATATTCCAACATCTTTATCTAAAGGACCCCCACCAGAAACAAAAGCTTTCAGATTTCCTCCAAACTGAGACTTTATTTTTTTTTTAACAACAGTTTCTAGTATAAAATCAAAAAAATTATCCGCTAATGAAAGTGGTTGTTTATTGATTTTCTTTTTTCCAATTTGTAACATTTTAGAAATTAATTTCTTCTTCAAACCTGTTGCTTTTTTAAAAGCCGAATTAATTTTTTGATATAGGTTCTGATAAAATCTTGGAACAGCTGTCATTATATGTGGTTTACAATCATTTATATTTTTAATTAATTTCTCTATACTTTCAGCATAGAATACTTTTGCACCTACACAAATCTGAACAAATTGAACTGCATGCTCATAAGAATGTGACAATGGTAACCATGTTAAGAACCTAGAATTTTTAGAAACAATAGGTTCTAATATTTCCATTGCTCCCTCGCAATTATTAAGTATACCACCATGACTTAATATTACACCTTTTGGATTTCCTTGTGTCCCAGAGGTATAAATTATACATGCAGGATCTTTTCTTGTAATATCTATTATAGATGGTGGAGAGTTAGAAGCATTATTTCCTAAATTTAAATTTTTAAAATTAAGATATTTATCTTTATCAATTTTAAGATCTTCGAACGAAATAATTTTTTTAATTGAAGTATTATTTTTAAGTATATTTTCGATTTTAGAAAATTGATCTTGATTAGAAACAATCAAAACTTTAGGCTGGCAATCATTAATAATATATTCATAATCTTTCTCAACATATGTAGTGTAGGCTGGAACTGTAATTGAACCAGATAACATTATCGAAAGATCAGAAATCATCCACTCCGGCCTATTTTCAGAAATTAGTAAGCATCTATCTCCCTTTTGATTGATATCACTAATCTCTTTTGAGAGTTTTAGAATATTATTTTTTGTTTCCTCCCATGTAAAAGATCTTTGATTATTATTAAGAGGTGTTAAAAAAATACTGTTCTTATCTTGTAATTTGTATCTTTCAAAAAACAGTTCTAATAAATTATTTATTTCACTTACTTTC
>CACMRY010000028.1 GCA_902616205.1 uncultured Pelagibacteraceae bacterium | reverse complement strand
AACATTAATGCATCAATTTCTTCATTAAATATTTTTTTTATGTCTGGTCTTAAAATTTTAATTGCAACATCTTTTATAGTTCCGCCATCATTAATTTGAGCTTTATGAACTTGTGCAATTGAAGCAGCTGCAACTGGCTCACTAAGATTTATTATTGAGTTAAAGCTTTGCTCACCTAAATCTTTTTTAATAATTTCTCTAGCTTTGTCTTGTGAAAATGGAGGCAGTCTATCCTGGAGATTTTCTAGTTCTTTTGATAATTCATCACCGATTATGTCAGGCCTGGTAGCTAAAAATTGTCCTAATTTTATAAATGTTGTTCCCATAGATTGAAGTGAATATGATAATCTTTCACCTTGATTTAATGAACTACCAGGTTTTTTATTGTTCGAAAAAGAGAATGATAAAATACTAAATAAAACTTTTACTAATAATGGTGGTTCATTAAATTTAGTTGCAATTTTTAACGCATCTGATTTTGCAAGTTTTCGTCCAAGTTTAAAAAGTGTAAACAATTTTTTAATCATAATTTCCATCCCGAATGTATTGCAACGATACCTCCAGATAAATTTCTATAACTACAATTTTGGAAATTATTATTCTTAAGTAATTCTATTAATTCTTCTTGGTTAATAAAATTTTCAATACTTTTCACTAAATATTCGTAAGGTTTTTTATCTCCGACAATAAATTTTCCTAAATATGGAATTAACTTTGAATAATTTTTGTAAGCAAAATCTAGGTTTGAATTTTGTATTTTTGAAAACTCTAAACAAAAAAAACGTCCACCTGGTTTTAAAACTCGATACGCTTCTGAAAGTGTTTTGTCTAAGTTTCTAGTATTTCTCAATCCAAAACTAATTGTATAATAATCACAAGTTTCATTTTCTAATGGTAAATTTTCTGCTGAACCAATAATCCATTTAATATTTTTATATTTTCTTAACTTCTTTTTACCTATATTTATCATTCCCTCATTGGGGTCTATACAAATTGCATTATTTAAATTTTTAGTTTTATCATGAAATAGTTTTGCTAGATCTCCTGTTCCACAAGCTACATCCAACAATATTTTGTTTGTTCCGGGGTTCATCCAGAACATTAGATCATTTTTCCACACCCTATGAATACCAAAGGACATAAAATCATTCATCAGATCGTATTTATCAAAAACTTTATCAAATACACCTTGGACTAGCCCTTTTTTATTTTGAAGATATTGTTGCATAAATAAATAATTTTAAGATTAATATAGTATCTAATGCCAGAATTGCCAGAAGTAGAAATTGTAAGAAAATCATTAAACAAAAAAATATCAGGAAAAATTATTAATGATGTAAGGGTAAAAAACCGAAATTTACGTCTTAAAATCCCAAAAAATTTTGAAAATAATTTGAAGAGAAAAAAAATAAAAAAAATTGGAAGATTTTCGAAATATATAATAATTTTTTTTACTGATAATTCTTACTGTGTAATTCACCTAGGTATGTCTGGTACTATCCATCTACTAAACACATATTCAAAGAAAAAATTTACTAACACTAGCTTTTATCATAGCCCACATTTACCAAAAAAACATAATCACGTTGAAATTCAATTTAATAATTTGAAGTTAGTTTATAATGATCCTAGAAGATTTGGATTTATCTTATTCATTAATTCTGAGAAAGAGCTATTAAAGAAATTTGAAAAATTTGGGCCCGAACCTTTTTCGAAGAATTTCAATATTAATTATGTAAAGACATATTTTAGAAATAAAAAAAAAAATATTAAAAATTTTTTGTTAGACCAAAATTTTGTTTCAGGAATTGGAAATATTTATGCTAGTGAAATATTGTTTGAGTGTAAGATAAATCCGTTAATTTCAGCTGACCTTTTGAAAGAAGAACAAATTGACAAAATTATTAAAAAATCTAGAGAAGTATTAAAAAAATCAATAGTTAAAGGTGGATCTTCCATTAGAGATTTTAAAAATACTTCAGGCAACAGCGGTTTATTTCAAAATGAATTTAAGGTCTATAATAGAGAAAACTTAAAATGTCTCCGAATAACTTGTAAAGGAAAAATTTTTAAAATAGTTGTCACAAATAGATCAAGTTTTTTTTGTAATAAATGCCAAAAATAAAAAAATTATTATATTGACCGGTTTTACATCTCAATATATACAATCGCGCTTATGGCAAATACCAAATCAGCAATCAAGAGAGTACGTAGAATATCGAGACAGACAGCCGTTAACAGGTCAAGAAAAAGTAAATTTAGATCTGCAGTAAAAAAAATGAGCGTTTTAATTGAAAAAAAAGACAAAAAAGAAGCCCTTGCCTTTTTACCAAAGCTAAATTCTGAATTAATGAAAATCTCCAAGACCGGCGTTATAAAAAAACAAAATGCTTCAAGAAATATTTCTAGAATAACGAAAAAAATTAATTCTCTATAACAACTTTAAGTAGTTATTCAAAAATATATATATAATTTATATTTTAAAATTATTTCTAATTACAACCAGTGGTTTGAATATTAAAGAACTACATCTAAATTATAATTTAGTTCCATCACAACATATAGAAAAATAATTTGTTTTAGAAAGTAAATTTTATTTTACTAACTTTGAGTTGTTAATTTATAATTCAATCTGGAATTTATACAATTCCAAATTTTATTTTTTTTTTAATTTATTAATTAATTTATTGCATAAAAATTTTAGATAAGTTTTAAGGGATTCCCACCATGAAAAACAATTTACAAAATAATACACCAATAGAAGAGAAAAAACTTGATTGGAATATTGTTCAAAATGTAATGAAAGATAAGTTTGGTAGTGATATTTTTGATAGCTGGCTAAAAAAAATAGAACTCATAGATGAATATAAAAATTACGTACTAATTTCTGTATCTACGAAGTTCATTAGAGATTGGATAACTTCAAGATATTTAGATCAAATATTACAAATAGTAAAAAATTTTAAAAAAGACATCGTAAGAATAGAGTTTCTGGTTGACGATAAAAAAAATCTAGCATACAAAAATAATTCCAAAGATGAACAAAATTTAAAAATAAAAGAAATTAATAATAATATTTCTTTTATAAAAGACTCTCACCTTCAATATAACAGAATAGATCCAAATAAAAATTTTAATAATTTTATTACGGGACAAAGTAATAAATTGGCTTTTGAAGCTTCAAAAAAGGTATCTCAAGAAATCGCACACTATAATCCGCTATATTTATATGGAGGTGTTGGAATGGGAAAAACACACTTACTTAATGCTATAGGTCTTGAACTTAAAGATAAAAATAAGGTTATGTTTATTTCTGCTGAAAGATTTATGTACCAATTTGTAAAATCTATAAAATCCAATGATATGGTTAAATTTAAAGAATATTTTAGGAACACAGATATTCTTTTAATTGATGATATTCAATTCATGAATGGAAAAGAGGCCATGCAAGAAGAGTTTTTTCACACATTCAATGCATTGTTTGACAAAGGTTCTCAGATTATTGTGTCTGCAGACAGGTCTCCAAATAAACTTTCAAGAATTCAGGACAGAATTAAATCAAGATTTTCGGGTGGATTAGTTGTAGATATTCAAAATCCTGATTATGAATTAAGATCTAAAATTATTAAATCAAAAACAGAGGAGCTCAAGTTATTTTACTCTAATCAAGTTCATATTAGTGAAGAAATTCAAAAATTTATAAGTACAGAAGTGAGAACTAGTATTAGAGAATTAGTTGGTGCTTTAAATAGAATAGTATCTTTTTCAAGAATTTATAACAAAATACCAAATTTGTCTGAAGTAAGAGTTATTTTGAAAGATCTACTTAACTTGTCAGAAAACAAAGTGACAATAGATACGATACAAACAATTGTATGCAAGTTTTTTAAAATAAGTAAAAATGAAATGCTTTCACCAAGAAGATCAAGATATCTTGTAAGACCCAGGCAAACAGCAATATATCTAGCAAAAATGTTAACTTCAAAATCTTTACCTGAGATCGGAAGGGCGTTTTCAAATAGAGATCACACTACAGTTATTCATTCTGTAAAGACCATTGAAAAACTTAGAAAAGAAGACAATGAATTGAATATAAATATAGACAGTTTGAAAAATAAAATTTTGTATAATCAAGATAATGAAATTTAGTGTAAACCAACAAGACCTTCAAAAATCCTTAGGTTATTGCCAAGGTGTAATTGAAAAAAGAAGTACTCTTCCAATCCTATCAAATGTGTTACTCGAAATAAACAGTGGGCATTTAATAATCACCGCAACGGATTTAGATTTAATTTTTGTCCATAAAATTTCTAATGTTGAGATTTTAGAGGAAGGTAAAATAACTACTTCATCGTCAATTATGTATGATATTGTCAGAAAAATATCCTCAGGAAGCAAAATAAGTTTTTCAAATCCTAGTGAAAGTAAACTCCAACTTGAATCTGAAAAATCAATATTTAATTTAAATTGTATAAGTGCCTCTGAATTTCCCTTAACAGATGAAAATTTTAATCAAAATGAATTTTCAATGCATTCAAAAGATTTATTGAAGTTATTAAATAAATGTAAATTTTCAATATCTAACGACGAAACTAGGCATTATTTGAGTGGGATTTTTTTTCACCAGACACAAGTTGAAGATAAAGCTTACTTAACAGCTGCTGCAACAGACAGTCATCGTATGTCAGTATCAAAAATTAGATTAAATAATAAAATTGAATTTGAGCCTGTAATTCTTCCAAAAAAAACTATTTTTCAACTCTGTTCTTTATTAGAAGATTTTGAGGGTGATGTAAAAATTTCAAATATAAAATCTAAAATAAAATTTGAATTAAACAATAGCATATTAATTTCGAAACTTATTGATGGAAAGTTTCCTAATTACATTCAGGTTATACCAAAAGAGAACCAGAAAAAATTAGAGATAGAACTCAAATCGTTTCTTAATTCAGTTGATAGAGTAGCATCAGTTTCTTTAGATAAAAAAGACGGTGTGAAATTTAATTTAAAGAAAAATATGCTCGATATGTCTGTAAACAATACGAATAGTGGAGATGGAAAGGAAAGTTTATCTGTTAAATTTGATCACGAATTAGACATAAGTTTTAATTCAAGATATCTAATTGATGTAGCCTCTCAGTTAGATGGGGATCAAATTGAGATTTATTTAAAAGACACTGGTTCTCCAGCTTTAATTAGAGACCCAGCTGATTTTGAAAGTATTTATGTTGTTATGCCAATGAAAGGCTAATTAATATTATCTAATTCAGAGTATATTTTTTTCTCAATTAAATTAGTGAATTCTTTAGGATCTAGTCCAGGTTCAATAGCTTTTAGTATTGAAATTGTTATAGTCTTATTTCTAATTAAACTTCCCTTTTTTGGCCACACAGTCCCAGAGTTTATTGCTATGGGCTGACACTTTATATTTAATTCACTATAAATTCTTCCAACACCTTTTTTAAATGGAATTCTTTCATTTGGTAATACCCTAGTTCCTTGAGGAAATATGATAATCGGTCTATCCGAAGTAATTACAGCATTTTTAATTTTATCTATGAGACCAATATTATCTTTAGATATTTTATTTCTGTTCACAGAAATTGATCCAATTTTAACTAAATACCAACCAAATACTGGTATTTTTAATAATTCATATTTAAGTATGAATTTTGGTGAGTTGAAAATAGTTTGTAAAAAAAAAGTTTCAAACATAGATTGATGAGACGAAGCAATAAAAAATTTTGTATCATTAATAATATTTTCTCTTCCTTTGATATTAATTTTAGTGTCCAAGAAAAATTTCAGACAAAAACTTGACCAATAACCAAATAATTTACCACCAAATAATACAATTTTTTGAGGAAACAATAGAGAGGGAAGAAAGAGAATTGATATAACTACTATTCCAGTAAAGAAGAAAAACGAAAATAATGTATTTCTTATCATTTTGTCCAAAAATTAGATTATATCTTCTAATTTTTGTCTTTGTTTTAAAATACTGATTTTAGATTTATTTATTAATATTTCGATTGGTTTTGGTCTTATATTATAATTTGAGCTCAAAGAAGAACCATATGCGCCTACATCACTTATAAAAATTAAATCTCCTTCTTTTAATTTATTAAAATTTCTTAAAGATAAGAATTTATCTGTAGTTTCACAAATTGGACCAACGAACTCATAAGTTTTTAATGATCTTTTTTTATTTCTAAAGGCAGGCAATATTTGATGTTTAGCACCATATAAAGCTGGTCTCATCATATCGTTCATTCCAGCATCTAAAATTACAAAAATTTTTTTACTAGTTTCCTTTAAATATATTACTCTAGATATCAAAATTGCAGTATTCCCAATTATTGATCTACCAGGTTCAAAAATAAGTTTTGAATTATTTTTTCTTAAAAATTTTTCAATTGCTGATTTATATTTTTTATAATTTAGTTTCTTTTGATTTTTTTTGTACGATATACCCATGCCACCACCTAGATCAATGTATTCAAAATTAAATTTTGCTTTATTAATTATTTTATCAATAGCTTTAAGCATTTTCTCATATGGTTTGTGATCGGTAATTTGGCTACCAATATGTACACTTAGACATTTTAATTTGATATTTTTTGATGTTTTTAAAACAGAGACTAATTTTAAAAATGTCCTCTCATCCACTCCAAATTTATTTTCTTTTTTTCCAGTTGAAATTTGTTTCAATGTATTTGCATCCGTATTTGGATTTAATCTAATTCCAATATTTACAACAACATTTTTTTTCTTAGCTATTTTTTCAATTATTTTTATCTCGCTTTCAGATTCAGAATTTATCAGCAATATTTTTTTTTCTATTGCAAATTCGAGTTCACTCTCAGTTTTTCCAACTCCAGAAAATACTATCTTTTTTTTGTTAATTCCTGCCTTGAGCGCTAGCATAAGTTCTCCTTTTGATACCACATCTGCACCAAGTCCAAAATTTTTTATCACCCTAATTAAATTAAGATTTGTATTTGATTTAATTGCAAAACATACTAATGGAGAAAACTTTTTAAAGTATGTAAAGAAATTTATAATGTTACTTTTTAATTTATTATATGAATAACAATATAAAGGTGTGGAATGTTTTATTGCAAGTTTATCAAGACTTATATTTTCGATAAAATAATTGTTATTTTTATACCTCATTAGAAGTTATTAGTGACAGTTCTTGTATCATTAGCTTGATACTCAGGATCTCCCTTTCTACCACATGCTGTCAGAAACACTAAGCACATTAAAATTATAATTATTTTATTTTTCATTATTTTTTTTTATATCTTCTTATCATCTTCTTTATATTACCAAAAGATGTTCCACCATGAGAAGTTTTCGAATTTATTGAGTAATTCAGATCAAATATTTTAAGAACATCACTTTTAAGTTTTGGTTCAACTTTGTTTATTTCATTTATTGTAAGATCATTAAGAGATTTGCCGTTTTTTTCTGCAAAGTTAATAATCTTTGCAGTTTGTAAATATGATTTTCTAAAAGGATAGTTTAATTCTCTGACCATATAATCTGCTAGGTCTGTGGCCGTTAAGTAACCTTTATTTGCGAGACTAAGCATTTCTTTCTTATTAACTGAAAAATTTTTAAATATATCATTTAAAAGAGTTAAGGAAATTTTGAGTTGATCATATGATTTAAAAACTAATTCTTTATCATCTTGTAAATCTTTAAAGTAAGACAAAGGAAGTCCCTTTAAAATCGTGAGCATTGAAAAAAGATTTCCAAAAGATGATCCTGTCTTACCTCTTAAATATTCAAGTGGGTCTGGGTTTTTTTTTTGAGGCATAATTGAAGATCCAGTTACAATTTTGTCATTTAAATGAATTAAATTATAGGCATCTGAGTTCCAAATTATAAATTCTTCAGCAATCCTTGATATATGTATTGAACAGGTTGAACATGAATAGAGAAAATCTAAAACAAAATCTCTATCAGAGACAGTATCTATAGAATTATCTGTTGGTTTTGAAAAGTTGAGCTTTTTTGTTGTGAAGTTTCTATCAATGTTAAATGAAGTTCCTGATAAAGCAGCCACACCAAGTGGATTTTCATTTAGAGCATCTAAATTATTCTTAAATCTTTTTTTATCTCTTTTGAACATTTCAATGTAAGCCATCATATAATGTGCGAATGAAATTGGTTGAGCATTTTTTAAATGAGTAAAACCAGGCATAATTGTTTTTATATTTTTATCTGCAACTTTCAGAATTGTATTTATAAGATCATCAAGTGTTTTAGTTATTTCATAAGTTGATTTTTTTAACCATATTTTAAAATCAGTGATTACCTGATCATTTCTAGATCTTGCGGTATGTATAAATCCTGCATCCTCACCAATCAAATCAAACAATCTTTTTTCAATATTCATATGAATATCCTCAAGATTTTTATCAAAGGGAAATTTTTTTTTTATAATTTCATTTTTTATTCTATTCAAACCCCACACAATCTTATTTTTAATTTTAAAGTTTATTATTTTTTGCTTAAATAACATTTCGGTATGAACAATAGATGCAGATATATCTTCATTAAATAATCTTTTATCTATATCTAGTGATCCGCCAACTTTTTTGAATAGGTTATTAGAGTTTTTTTTTATTCTAGAACTCCAAATTGGTTGATTGTTTTTATTTTTAGTCATGATAATTAATCATTCTTATTAAATGAAATTTAAAATTTTTTATTATTTTACTTTTTTTCTATACTTAATATCATCTGGAACCTCATATTCAATAGAGCAACCTGATATTAAAAACTTGATAATTCATAAAGAAAAAAAAATAATTAAAGGGGTTTACTTTTTTGACTCACTTAATAACAAAAAAACCTTAGAAGAGTTTAAGAATAATGTAAGTTTAATTAATTTTTGGGCAACGTGGTGTGCGCCTTGCAAAGAGGAAATGCCATCTCTGAATAATATAAAAAAAATTTCCGAGTTAAAAAAAATAAATATAATTCCTATAAATATTGGTGAAGAGGAATATGAAAAATCTAAAATTTTTTTTGATGAACTCGGCATAGACAATTTAGAAATATTTAGTGGCCCAAGCGGAGATCTTGCAAAAAAGTTTAAACTAAGGGGTGTACCAACAACAATTATAATAGATAAAGAAGGATATGAGATATCTAGAATAATTGGATCAATTGATTTTTTAGATAAACAATTTTTAGAATGGTTAAAGAGTATAGTTAATCCTTAAAAAAATAAGCTAAACCAACTAAGACAATGATAGCAATGAACTGAAGTAAAACTCTTAATTGCATAAGTTTATTTGAATATTTTTTATCTTCATTTCCCTTAAATAAAGTTTTGATCCCTAAAATCAAAACAACTGCTACTGAAATGAGTAAAATGACTGCTACGATTTTTACTAAAATTTCTGAAACCATTGTTTGATTGTAGTTTCTTTTTAAATTAAAAAAACATAATTAACTCTCTATGACATTTTGCCTTAATACAACAATTGTAAAACCAGAAGAAGGTGAGGAAATTAAAAATGCAGTTATTTTACTTCATGGTTATGGTGGTGATGGTAAAGATATTAGCATGCTAACTCTCAATTGGAAAAGGTTTTTAAAAAATACAGTATTCTTATGCCCAGATGGTCACGAGACCTGCCTTATAAATCCAGTAGGTTTTCAGTGGTTTGATTTATCAAAGGATGATGAAAATTATGTTCTTAATGAAGCCCATAAAGCAGAAAATATAATAAATAAATTTATCGAAGAAATTAAGAATGAATATAATCTAAAAAATTCTCAAATTTGCATTTCTGGTTTTAGTCAAGGCTGCATGATGTCATTAAATATTGGACTAACATGCAAAGAAAGTTTTAATTGTGTAGTAGGATTTTCAGGAAAAATTATTAGTAAAGACGATATATCATTAAGACTGAAATCAAAACCAAAAATTATGCTTATTCACGGAAATTTAGATGAAGTAGTATCTCCAAATTACCTATTAGATGCAAAAGACTTTTTAATTAGAAATAAATTTAATATTCAAACTTTAATGATAGAAAATTGTGGTCATCATATCCCTATTGAAGCATCAAGTGCGGCATTAAATTTTATAAAAAAAAATTTAAAAACATAATAAAAATTTTTTTATAAAAGATCCTGGATTGAAATATAAATTTATATAAGATAGACTTTAGTATGGTTTTTAATTCTGATCAAAATCTATCATTAGAAAAATGTCCAGCATTAGTCTTAAATGCTGATTACCGACCTTTAAGTTATTATCCACTATCATTATGGAGTTGGCAAGATTCTATTAAGTCTGTTTTCTTAGATAGAGTTTCTATTGTAAGCTATTATGATCGAACTGTAAGAAGTCCTTCTTACAGTATGAAATTGCCTAGTGTAATAGCTTTGAAATCATTTATTAAACCCCAAGCAAATCCAAATTTTACAAGGTTTAACGTATTTTTAAGAGATAAGTTTAGTTGCCAATATTGTGGAAGTAAAAATGAACTAACCTTTGACCATTTGCTACCAAGGTCCAAAGGCGGAAAAACTGATTGGAGTAATGTAGTAACAGCATGCTCGTCTTGCAATGTAAAGAAAGGAGGGAGACTACTTAAAAAATCTGGAATGTCTCTTTTTCAGTGGCCATACGAACCAACCACTGAAGATCTTCATAAAAATGGAAAAAATTTTCCACCTAACTTTTTGCATAAAAGCTGGATGGATTATCTATACTGGGATGTAGAATTAGAGCCTTAATTATATTTTTTCAGAAATTTTTATTGCAGCTTTAGAACCAGTTTTAATTATCTTGTCCAATACGGAGTATAAACCTTTTTTGGTAGCACCTTTTTCATAAGCAATATCCTTATGCTTAATTTCATCCTGTCTAAATTTAATAATTTTATTTTTTAGCTCTTCTTCATCTGAACCAAGTTGATCAATTTGATCTTTATAATGTCCATCAATTACCTCTTCAACAGATGCAGTGCACAACATAGCAGCTTTTCTACCTAAAATTGTCGATCCAAATCCTAAGCCCACACCCAACAAATCCCAGAGCGGTAAAAGTTTTGTTGGAGAAATATCTCTTTTTTTTATCTCAGCTTCGAAATAATTTTTATGCTCTAGTTCATGAACTTTCATTTCTTCAATTGTTTTTTCAAGCTTGCTATCTCTACAGATTGTTTTTAAAGCTAATAGTTGTCCCTCATAAATCTTTACTGCGCCTCTTTCCCCAGCATGATCTACACGAATGAACTCCTCTACTTTTTTTGAATTAGTTTTTTTCATAAACAAGGGTTCTTACTGAATAAATAATAATTAATAAACAGGACAAAAAGTTTAATCCTGCTAGAGATACACCTAATAAAGTAAAAGATACATTTTTACAACTTGGTAACGTCTGATTTAAACTCTTTAATAAGTCAGCTTTATCTGTAATATTTAAAGAATTGTTAGTGCAACCCTTAAATTCTTCAAAAATATTGTTTTCTATACCAAAATGGTATCCAGAAATTATCATACCAAAACCAAATGTTGTAATTAATAATATCAATATCTCATCTTTTTTTGGAAAATTAAATCCAACAAAACTTACAAAAATTGCTAAAATAAAAGGCACTCTCTGATAAAGACATAATTTACATGGCTGATAATTTAAATAATATTCTACGTATAAGGCATAGATAATTGAAAAAATAGAATATCCTATAATAGCCAAATATAAACTTTTCCTGCTTAAAAAAATATTCATTAACTTATAAAATTTTCTAAAAAATTGTATATTAATAAAGCAAAAATAATTATTACAATAGAAATAATTATTGAAACTTTTAATAATTTTTTTTCAATAATTTTATGCATAGTAGTACCAAAATTTCCTATTAGAAAAGCAATTAAAAAAAACCTAGATCCTCTGGTTAAAAAGGAAATAATAATAAAATAAAAAATATTAAAATGTATAAAGCCACTTGTTATTGTTAATAGTTTGAAAGGGATTGGTGTAAATCCTGCAATACCAAGTAAGGTCATCCATGCGATGACACCTCCGTCACTAGAAACTTTATCTTTTAAAAAAGATGCATTATCAACACCATATAATTCAAATATTTTTAAGCCTATTTCGTTAAAAAAAATGTAGCCAATTAGATAACCTAAGCATGCACCCAGTGCCGATGATATTGTTGCAATTAGAGCTATTCTATACCATTCATGCCTTTTCGCTATTGTCATTGGAATTATTAATACATCTGGAGGTATTGGAAAAATAAAACTTTCTATAAACGATATAATAGCTAGAAAAAATTTTGAACTTTTATGTGC
>CACMRY010000027.1 GCA_902616205.1 uncultured Pelagibacteraceae bacterium | reverse complement strand
AAACAGTTTAAACCTCAAATTATTTTAATTAATTTAGGAGGTGGAACACAAGAAATACTTGGATCATATATTATTAAAAAAATTAATTTTAAAAGTCGAATAATTTGTACTGGTGCCGCTATTTCATTTTTTACTGGTGATCAAGCCCCTATTAATGATTTTATTGATAAATTATATTTAGGTTGGTTATTTAGATTAATTTATAATCCTTCTACTTTTTTAAAAAGATATATATACGCTTTGAAACTTTACAAAATTGTAAATAAAAGCAATGTTTACACTTAATGTTATTAATTATTTAATTTTTTTTCCCATTTTATTGCACTTAAGATAATTTTTTTTATACTATTGTGTTTTGGCTTCCATTTAATTAGTTCTTTAAATTTTTTGGTATTTGAATAAATGCGATCTAAATCCCCAGGTCTTTTTTTTAGCACTTCAATCATAACATTTCCTCTCAATTTTTTAAAAATATTTACAATTTCCCTAACAGAATATCCTTTTCCGTAACCACAATTAAGCACAAAGGACTTTTTTCTAGAATTTAAATATTTTAAACATTTGATATGAATATCAGCAAGATCTGAAACATGAATATAATCTCTTACACATGTCCCATCTTTTGTTTTGTAATCATTTCCAAAAATTTTTATTTGTGGCGATTTCTGTAAAGCTTCAATTGCTAAATTTTTGATTAAATGACCGTGAGAAGTTTCGATTTCTCCAATTTTCCCTGAATGACTTGCACCAGCTACATTAAAGTATCTCAGTATACCATAGTTATAATTAAATTTTTTTTGATATTTTTTTAATAATTCTTCACCTTTAAATTTAGTTAAGCCATAGTAACCTATTGGGTTTGGTTTTTTTTTTTCACTTACCGCACCAGAAACATTTCCATATACTGCACAACTAGATGAAAAGATAATGTTTTTAACATCTGTGTTTTTGCAAGCTTTAATAAGATTTTTTGTTCCTAGAACATTGTTTAAATAATATTTTTTTTTATTTTTTTCTGCTTCACTGACGTTTAAATATGCAGCCAAGTGTATAATTGAATTAATTTTATTTTTTTTGATTATTCTAACCAATTTACTTTTATTCTTTATATCTGCATTTACAAATGTAGCTTTTTTGTTTATTAATTTTCTATAACCAGTAACTAAATTGTCTAAAATAATTACCTTATTTTTTGATTTTACCAATAATTCAACAATATGACTTCCAATGTATCCTGCTCCTCCAGTGACCAATATGTGATTTACTCGTTTTTTCATTTTAAGTATAAATAATTTATTTATGAAAAAAAATCTTCCCAAAAATTGTAAAGTAGTAGTAATAGGTGGTGGTGTTGTTGGTACTTCTTGCTTATACCACCTTGCAAAATTTGGTTGGAAAGATGTTATTTTACTTGAAAGAGATATGTTAACATCAGGTACAACTTGGCATGCTGCTGGATTAGTAAGTCAATTAGGACCATCAGCTGCCATCACTAAAATTAGAAAATATACACTTGATTTATATAAAGAACTTGAAAAAACTGTTGATCATTCTCCAGGCCTAAGACTAAATGGTGCACTCTCAATTGCGGAAAATAAAGGTAGGTGGCAAGAACTACTAAGACAAGCTACAACAGCTCAGCTTTATAATGTTGATGTACAAATCTTAGATAAAAACGAAATTAAAAGGAAATATCCAATAGTAAATACTGATGCAGTAATAGGTGGAATTTTAATGCCAGGTGATGGTGCAGCGGATCCATCTGGAGTAACACATATGTTGGCTAAAGCAGCAAAAATGGAAGGTGCTAAAATTTATGAGAAATCCCCAGTTCAAAAAATTATAACAAAGAATGGAAAAATTTCTGGTGTTAAGGTTGAGGATCATATTATTGATTGTGAATACATAGTGCTAGCATCAGGAATGTGGTCCAGACAAATAGCAGAAAAAGCTGGGGTAAGCATACCTCTTTACCCAGCAGAACATTTTTACATTATTACAGAACCTATAAAAAGTCTTTCAAGCAATTTACCTGTTATACGAGATTTTGATAACCGCACATACATTAAAGAAGATGCAGGCAAAATATTGGTTGGAATTTTTGAAGGTAACTCAATTCCTGCGTGGAACAAAACAAATGTAGTCCCAGAGGATTTTTCTTTTGGTGAATTTCAAGAAAATTTTGAACATTTTGAGCCATATTTAAATTCTGCAATTAAAAGATTTCCTGTGCTAGAAACAGCTGGAATTAGAAAGTTTTTTTCTGGCCCTGAGTCTTTTACACCAGACACAAATACCCTTTTAGGAGAGGTTCCGGAAATTAAAAATTTCTTTGTTTGTTGTGGTCTAAATAGTATTGGAATTGGAAGTGGGGGAGGTGTTGGAAAAGTAACAGCAGAATGGTTAATCAATGGTCATATTAATGAAGATATATTTTCATATGATATTAAAAGATTTCAAAAATTTCATTCAGAGTTAGGATTTATTAAAGAGAGAATTACAGAGACTCTTGGAGATTTATATGGAATGCATTGGCCTTTTAAACAACACAAAACTTCTAGAGATCAAAAATTAACCCCATATCATGATGAAATGAAAAAAGCAGGTGCATGCTTTGGTGTAACAGGAGGCTATGAAAGACCGATGTGGTATGCACTTAATGGTCAGAAATCAGAATATGAATACTCTTATAATTATCAAAACTGGTATCCTGCTGTTGAGTATGAGACTAAAAATACAAGAGAAAATGTTGGTTTGTTTGATCTAACTGCATTTTCTAAATATGACTTAAAAGGTAAAAATGTTCATTTTGAACTTCAAAAACTTTGTACAGCTAATATTAAAAACGAACCTGGCAAAACTACATATACACAAATGTTGAACGAAGATGGTGGGATTGAAACTGATCTTACCGTTGTTTGTTTTGATAAAGAATATTTTAGAATTATTACTTCAGCAGCCAATCGAGAAAGAGATAAATTTCATATTTTAAAATATTTGTCTCAAGACATAGATTTTAAAGATGTAACAGATGCGATTGCATGTTTTGGTTTATTTGGCCCAAAAAGTAGAGATCTTCTTCAAAAATTGACTAATGACGATATTTCAAAAGAGAATATTCAATTTGCATCTTTTAAAGAAATACAAATAAACAATGATAATGTAATATTACAAAGACTGTCCTATGTAGGTGAAAATGGTTTTGAACTTTATATGGATATAAATAATTCAAAGAAAATCTTCAATTTAATTAATGATATTGGAAAAGAATTTAATTTATCTCTATGTGGTATGCATGCATTAGATACAATGCGTATGGAAACAGGATTTTTACATTGGGGTCATGATATATCGCCCGAAGAAAATCAATATCAAGCGGGACTTAACTTTTTAATTAGCTACAAGAAGAATGTAGACTTTATTGGAAAGAAGGCATTGTCTCAAATAAAAGATAAACCTTTAGATAAACGTATGATGATGTTTACTTTAAAGAATAACGAACCAGGACAACCTTTATTACTTCATGATGAACCAATTTATTTAGATGATAAAATCATTGGAAGGACAACCTCAGGCAACTATTCATTTTGTTTTAACAAGAATTTGTCGTTTGGATACGTAAACTCTGGTAACACAAAAGAAACACTCAAAGATAAAAATATTTATATTGAAGTTGAAAAGAAAAAATATTTAGTTGATATCTTAGATAAACCTCTAAATCAGAAAAACTTTAGGAATTAATTATTTAACAAAAGTATCGTTAAATTGTTTTGTTACTCTTACAAAAGTTGTGCATTTACTTAACTGTTTTAATGAAGGCGCTCCAACATAAGTACAACTACTTCTCACTCCACCCAATATATCCTTTATTGTATCATTAATTTTTCCTCGGTATTTAACTCTTACAGTTCTTCCTTCGCTACTTCTGTAATCTGATAATCCACCATAATGCTTTTTGTTAGCGGTTTCTGAACTTGATCCATAAAATTCTATATATTTTGATCCATTAGATTTAACTAATTTACCTTTTCCTTCATCATGACCTGCAAGCATACCGCCTAACATTACAAAGTCTGCTCCTCCTCCAAATCCTTTTGCAACATCTAAACAATTATTAGTTGGATCATTTGCATCAATGTGATTTTCAAAATTTTTGATCAAATTTTTAATCATATTTTTGGCTTTTGCAGCATTATCTAACAGGACTTTAATAACCTGTTGTACATCAACATTTTCATGATCTGGATGCCAACAATCATAATCTGTTACCATTGACACTGAGGCGTATCTTATTTCAGCTTCTCTTGCGAGTTTTGCTTCAGGCATGTTTGTCATTCCAATCACATCGGCTTTCCATGATCTATATAAGTTAGACTCAGCTAATGTAGAAAATTGTGGACCCTCCATAACTACATAAGTTCCACCTCTTTGATAATTAATATTTTCTAATTTAATTGCTTCCTCACATGCATTCATTAAACCATTTGAAGTTGGATGAGCCATAGATACATGAGCTACTATTTCATCATCAAAAAAAGTTTTATTTCTTGCAAATGTTCTATCTATAAATTGATCAACTATTACAAACTTTCCAGGAGAATGATCTTCTTTTAAAGATCCTACAGCAGAAATAGATACAATATCTGTTACACCAAGTTGTTTTAATGCATCTATATTGGCTCTAAAATTAATATTTGATGGAGAAATAAAATGACCTCTACCGTGACGAGGTAAAAAATATACTTCATTAGTATTATATTTTGTTTTTAAAATTTGATCCGACGGCTTTCCCCAAGATGTATCAATACTTAACATTTCTCTATCCTTAAATTCCTCAACATCATAGAGACCACTTCCACCAATTATAGCTAATTTATTATTTGCCATATTTAAAAAATTAATTATTTAATAGTTATAATTAAGTAATATGGATTTAAAAGAATATATTAGGTCAATACCTGACTATCCTAAAAAAGGCATTTTATTTAGAGACATAACAACTCTAATTAAAAATGAAAAAGCTTTTGAAGAGACTGTAAACCAAATTATTGAAAGATCGAAAAAATACAAAGTTGATAAGATAGCTGCAATTGAGTCAAGAGGATTTGTGTTTGCTTCTGCAGTTTCATATCTTTTAAAAAAACCTTTCATCATGCTACGTAAGAAAAATAAATTACCTGCTGATGTTCATTCTGTTGATTTTGAGCTTGAATATGGAACAGCCACAATAGAAGTGCACAAAGACTCGATTAATGAAAAAGACAATGTCCTTATAATTGATGATTTAATTGCTACAGGAGGTACGGCAGAAGCTGCTGCAAAATTAATTGAAATCTCAAAAGGAAAAGTAGCTGCATTTGTTTTTGTAATTAATTTATTTGACCTTGGAGGATGTGAAAAATTAATACAGAAGAATTTTAAAGTTGAAAATTTAATTGAATTTCCTGGACATTAAATGGTAGCGGGAAGTGGGATCGAACCACTGACCTCGGGCTTATGAGTCCCGCGCTCTAACCAACTGAGCTACCCCGCCATAAATTGAATATTCTTATACAAATTAAAAAATTATCTTGCAAGTTTAATGAAGATATCACCCATTCCAGATTTTAATTGATCTAACGGGGTATTATTTCGTAACTCACAAAACTTACCAGTCACTTGATGAGAATTAATGTAGTCTAAATCAGTGGATAAACACGGTCTACTTTCATGTAAATAGCCGATTACTAATTTATTTTCTAATACACTTACTTGTGACTTATCAAGATCATTACCGCTACAGAAATAATTTCTATTTACTTGAATTGGAAAATCTTTTTTTCCACATGGATTATCAATTGTTAAAACATAAAATTCTTTCTCTATATCTTTAAATTTGTGTTTCATTTTTTGTGTTTTTGAATATTTCATTAAATCACAACTACATGGAATACAACATCTGTAGTAAGCTCCACATATTTTCTTCTCTGTAACATTCTCTTTTAAATATACAAACTCTGGTGTCGAGTTAGGACTTATTAATGAACCTGATACAGCGCAATATAATTTATTATACTCAACAAAATCCTTATAAGTAATATTTTTATCTAAAATATATTTAAAAAATTTTGGTCCAGCAGCGTTCCTATTTTTATCAGGGAAAATTTTGTCCCAATCATTTACTATGTCTTGATAGTAGTTTTTTTCTTGAGCATTTAAATTACTGAATGAAAATAAAATCAAAATAAATATAAAAAAAAAATTCAATTTTTTTTTATTTCTCATTACGACTTGATATTAGAAACCCATATTTGACCAATTAATTCTGTCCTGGGCTTTACTTTTAAATTTTTTTATCTCTTCTTTGGAAGGTTTTCTAAGAGCAAATATTAACAATCCAGCTAATACTAAAGTTACTAACGTGAACGAACAGATAGTCATGATATTCATATAAAATTGTATTTTAATTATTCAATCTTTATATATGGGTTCTATTGTCCTACTAATTTTGTTTAATTTCGTAAGTTTTATTTAAATGATCAATATTTAAACTTTTAGTAGATCCGTCAGTCCATTTAATTTCGACTTGAATATTTTTTTCATTTTGTCTTATTCCATAATGAGCTACTGGTTCCATCTGACATAGATATCCAGATCCAGCATCAATAGTTTTAGAATGAATTCTCATATTACTTTTTAATGTTACAGTTGCTCCTCTTGCAGGTGCTCCATATTTATTTAAAGGTTTAATTCTTAAATAATTAAATTCATTAATGTCAGCTTTATACAATGTAAGTGGCTGCAATCCTGTTTCTCCATGCGATACTAGTAATTCTAAAATTCCATCTCCATCAATATCTGCAACGGCTGCACCAGTTCCCAATCCAAATGTTTCTAAACCATTTT
Source organism: uncultured Pelagibacteraceae bacterium (assembly GCA_902616205.1). GTDB lineage: Bacteria > Pseudomonadota > Alphaproteobacteria > Pelagibacterales > Pelagibacteraceae > Pelagibacter. The sequence goes on along the minus strand of CACMRY010000027.1, from coordinate 5,848 downwards.
TAATTTTAATTTCCTTGAATTTACCATTTTCTAAAATCTTAAATAATTTATTTGGTTCTCCGATATTATTCATGAATATTTCATCATAACCATCATTATCAAAATCTGCTGATATAACCGTTCTTATTTTTGTTGGATCACTATAAGAAGGTTGTGCGATATCTTTAAACTTATTACCATCAAGAACATAGGCTCTATGATTTCCATCCCAATTAGATGTTAAAATATCTAGTCTTCCCCTGTAAAGAATATCACTTAAAGCAGTTCCTCTTCCATTTTCATATCTATCTTCTATCTTGTAATCATATGCTACATCAGTAAATGATCCATCAACATTATAATATAAAAAATTATCTCCTCTTTCATTAGCGGCAAAAATATCAGATCTGTTTGATAATATGTGTCCTGAAACTATTGCTCTTCCTCCAGTAATTTTATTTATTGCTAATTTTACAGCTTTATCTTTTATCCTATTATCATTAAATTCATAAAATCTTGTGGGGCCACCATAGTTTGCAACATAAATACCATACTGACCATTTCCCTCTCTATCAACACAAACAACTGATCTTCCAGCTGTTAAATTTAAATCAGTTTTATTTTTTTCTATTTCAAATAAATCTATAAACTTGTCTTTGTTTAAATCTAAAAGTCTGTCAGAGTAAATTTTATCTCCACTATAAGTATCTGTATTTAAAAAATATATTTCTTCATAACCATCTTTATCAACATCGCAAGCTGCAACACCAATTGTTCTTCTGCTTGGATCTGAAAAAATTTCCTCGTTTATGATATTAACTAGTTTTCCATCTTTGTATGTAAGAGCTAAATTTTTAAATCCAAAACCTGTAACAACAAATTCAAAATTATTATCTTTATTTACATCTGTTACTGACACACCATAACTAAGTCTAAATTCATTGTCTTTAATTTGATTAGTAATATCTAAGAAAAAATCTTTAGCTTGTCCTTTAATAGGAATAACAATTAATAAAATAATTAAAAAATATCTCATATATTGCATCTAATATTAAATTGAATTCCTTAAAAATGAATGTATATCTTTGCCCTTGTGAGAATAGAGGAAGAACTAAAGTTAGATTACTCAGATGTGCTATTTAGGCCTAAAAGAAGTACTCTTCAAAGCCGTAAAGATGTAAATCTTAAAAGAACTTACAGATTTAAATATTCAAATAATGAATGGTCAGGAATTCCTATCATGGCTGCTAATATGGATGGAGTTGGTGAATTAGGTATTGCTGAAAAATTATCAGAATTTCAGATGATAACTTGCCTTACAAAGCAGCATGATATTAAAAAGATTAAAGCTTTCAAAAAAATTAAATCAATTCATCCAAATATTGCACTTTCAATTGGTATTAAAAAAGATGATTTTGATAATTTAGATAAAATTTTAAAAGAATATAGTTTTATAAAATTTATTTGTATTGATGTTGCAAATGGATATTCAGAACACTTTTCTAAATTTTTAAAATCAGTAAGAGATAAATATCCTACAAAAACTATAATAGCTGGAAATGTTGTAACAGCTGATATGACTCAAGAATTAATTCTATCTGGTGCCGATATAGTTAAAGTTGGAATTGGACCTGGTTCTGTTTGCACCACAAGATTACAAACCGGGGTTGGATACCCTCAGCTCAGTGCCGTTATTGAATGTGCTGATGCTGCGCATGGTTTAGGTGCACATATAATTGCTGATGGTGGATGCACTTGTCCAGGTGATGTTGCAAAAGGATTTGGAGGAGGAGCAGACTTTGTAATGTTAGGCGGTATGCTTGCAGGTCATGATGAAGGAAAAGGTAAATTAGTTAAATCTAATGGATCAAAATATATAGAATTTTATGGATCAAGTTCAGAAACCGCTAACAAAAAGCATTATGGTGGATTATCAGATTACAGAAGTAGCGAAGGAAGAACTGTAAGAGTTAAATACCGAGGAAAAATTAATGATACAATAAAGGATATATTGGGTGGAGTGAGAAGTAGTTGTACTTATGTTGGAGCGCCTTCATTAAAACAGTTAAGTAAATGCACAACTTTTGTAAGAGTAACAAAACAATTTAACGATACTTTTGTTAAATAATTAATTCCTAAAGTTTTTCTGATTTAGAGGTTTATCTAAGATATCAACTAAATATTTTTTCTTTTCAACTTCAATATAAATATTTTTATCTTTGAGTGTTTCTTTTGTGTTACCAGAGTTTACGTATCCAAACGACAAATTCTTGTTAAAACAAAATGAATAGTTGCCTGAGGTTGTCCTTCCAATGATTTTATCATCTAAATAAATTGGTTCATCATGAAGTAATAAAGGTTGTCCTGGTTCGTTATTCTTTAAAGTAAACATCATCATACGTTTATCTAAAGGTTTATCTTTTATTTGAGACAATGCCTTCTTTCCAATAAAGTCTACATTCTTCTTGTAGCTAATTAAAAAGTTAAGTCCCGCTTGATATTGATTTTCTTCGGGCGATATATCATGACCCCAATGTAAAAATCCTGTTTCCATACGCATTGTATCTAATGCATGCATACCACATAGAGATAAATTAAATTCTTTTCCAATATCATTAATTAAATTGAAGATTTTCTTTGAATTATTTATATCCATATAAAGTTCAAAACCATTTTCACCTACATAGGACAGTCTTTGTAATATTACATTATCATTGTTTATTTGTATTTCTTTAAAAGATGCAAATTGAATATTCTCTTTTGAAATATCGTCATTAGTCAATTTTTGAAGAAGATCTCTACTTTTTGGGCCAAATAAACCAAAACATGCAATCGCATCTGTTACATCTTTAAAATCTATGTCTTGAGACAAATATTTTAAAATATGAAATTTATCTCTTTCTCGATTGGCTGCTGAAGTAATAATTCTAAAATATTCTTTATCAAAACAAACAACGGTAAGATCAGTTTCAATCCCACCATCTTCGTTCAACATTTGTGTATATGTAGTTTTGCCAGGTTCGTTTTTAATATTAGCTGTACAAAGTTTTTGAAGTTCAAAATGAACATTTTTACCTTTTAAGTCATATTTAGAAAATGCAGTTAGATCAAACAAACCAACATTTTCTCTTGTATTTTTAGTCTCATACTCAACAGCAGGATACCAGTTTTGATAATTATAAGAGTATTCATATTCTGATTTCTGACCATTAAGTGCATACCACATCGGTCTTTCATAGCCTCCTGTTACACCAAAGCATGCACCTGCTTTTTTCATTTCATCATGATATGGGGTTAATTTTTGATCTCTAGAAGTTTTGTGTTGTTTAAAAGGCCAATGCATTCCATATAAATCTCCAAGAGTCTCTGTAATTCTCTCTTTAATAAATCCTAACTCTGAATGAAATTTTTGAAATCTTTTAATATCATATGAAAATATATCTTCATTAATATGACCATTGATTAACCATTCTGCTGTTACTTTTCCAACACCTCCCCCACTTCCAATTCCAATACTATTTAGACCACAACAAACAAAGAAATTTTTAATTTCCGGAACCTCTCCTAAAAGGGTATTTGTGTCTGGTGTAAAAGACTCAGGGCCAGAAAAAAACTTTCTAATTCCAGCTGTTTCTAGCACAGGAAATCTTTTAATTGCAGAATTTAAATATGGCTCAAAATGTTCAAAATTTTCTTGAAATTCACCAAAAGAAAAATCCTCTGGGACTACATTTGTTTTGTTCCACGCAGGAATTGAGTTACCTTCAAAAATTCCAACCAATATTTTGCCTGCATCTTCTTTAATGTATGTGCGGTTATCAAAATCTCGTATAACAGGTAAATTGCTTGAAAGACTTTTTATAGGTTCTGTAATAATGTAAAAATGTTCTGCTGGGTAAAGAGGTATGCTTACCCCAGCTTTTTCTGCTATTTGTCTGGACCACATTCCTGATGCTAGCACTATGTATTCACAATCAATAATATGATCCTCAACCTTAACACCAGAAATTTTTCCATTCTTTGTTATAATTTTTTGAACTGGGGATTTCTCATAAATTTTAGCACCTTCCATTTTTGCTGCTTTAGCCAACATATGTGTTACTCCAGATGGATCCGCTGCACCATCACCTGGCATTAAAATTCCACCTATTACTGCATCAGTATTTACTATTGGATATTTCCTTTTAATTTCGTTTTTATCTAAGATTTGTACATCAACATTATAAAGCTGAGCTGTTGTAGCTTGTCTTAGTAGTTCTTGCCACCTACCTTTATTTTCCGCAATTGAGAGTGCACCATTTAGTCTTAGGCCTGGAGAATGATCAACAGTTTTTTCAAGTTCTTTATATAAATCAAGTGTATATTTTCTAATTTTAGTGATGGCAGCTGATGGTCCTAATTGACTTACTAATCCAGCAGCATGCCAAGTTGTACCTGATGTTAACATATCTCTTTCAAGTAAAATAACATCTTTCCAACCAAATTTTGCAAGGTGGTATAAGCAAGAAGTACCAACAACACCACCACCTATTACTACTACTTTACAATTTTTGGGAAGATTTTTTTTCATAAATAAATTATTTATACTTAAAATGAAAAAACGAGTAAATCACATATTGGTCACTGGAGGAGCAGGATACATTGGAAGTCATATTGTTGAATTATTGGTAAAATCAAAAAATAAGGTAATTATTTTAGACAATTTAGTTACTGGTTATAGAAAATTAATAAACAAAAAAGCTACATTTGTAAATGCAGATATAAAGAATAAAAGTAAATTGGTTAGAATAATCAAAAAAAATAAAATTAATTCAATTATACACTTGGCTGCATATTTAAACGTCAGTGAAGCAGAAAAAAATAAAAAAAAATATTATTTAAACAATGTTCTAGGAACAAAAAATCTTATTAAAGCTTGCAAAAACACAGATGTTAAAAACATTATCTTTTCATCTAGTTGTGCAGTATATGGAAATGTTTCTGGTGCGGTAAGTGAAAAAAAAAAACCAAACCCAATAGGTTACTATGGCTTAACTAAATTTAAAGGTGAAGAATTATTAAAAAAATATCAAAAAAAATTTAATTATAACTATGGTATACTGAGATACTTTAATGTAGCTGGTGCAAGTCATTCAGGGAAAATTGGAGAAATCGAAACTTCTCACGGTCATTTAATCAAAAATTTAGCAATTGAAGCTTTACAGAAATCGCCACAAATAAAAATTTTTGGAAATGATTACAAAACAAAAGATGGGACATGTGTAAGAGATTATATTCATGTTTCAGATCTTGCTGATATTCATATCAAATGTTTAAAATATTTAAATTCTAGAAAAAAGTCCTTTGTGCTTAATTGTGGTTACGGAAAAGGATATTCTGTTAGGGAAATTGTAAATATTTTTAAAAAATTGAGAGGAAATGTTATGATTGAAGTGCTAAAAAAAAGACCTGGGGATTTAGATCGCATTTATTCAAATACCAAAAAATTTAAAGAACTAATTAAATGGAAGCCAAAACACAATAGTATAAAAAAAATTATCTTAAGTGCAATAAAATGGGAAAAAAAATTAAATAATTAATAACATTAAGTGTAAACATTGCTTTTATTTACAATTTTGTAAAGTTTCAAAGCGTATATATATCTTTTTAAAAAAGTAGAAGGATTATAAATTAATCTAAATAACCAACCTAAATATAATTTATCAATAAAATCATTAATAGGGGCTTGATCACCAGTAAAAAATGAAATAGCGGCACCAGTACAAATTATTCGACTTTTAAAATTAATTTTTTTAATAATATATGATCCAAGTATTTCTTGTGTTCCACCTCCTAAATTAATTAAAATAATTTGAGGTTTAAACTGTTT
>CACMRY010000026.1 GCA_902616205.1 uncultured Pelagibacteraceae bacterium | reverse complement strand
GCAACTGATCTCATTTTTCTATCTGCCATAGTTCTCCTTTTTAATTTTGTACAATTTATACACTAGATCTCTTTATCTAATTTATATAACCTTGTTTTATAAAAAACTAACTAAGGACATAATATGAATAAATTTTTAAAAACAATTGTCGTTGTATTCTCAACATTCTTCTTGAGTTTCACAGCTAATTCAGTTGAAGTAAAATTTGGACACGTAGGTAAACCTGGTTCACTTTTTTCTGCCTCAGTAGATCACTTTGCAAAACTTGCTAATGAAAGATTAGGAAGCAAAGGTAAAGTTTCTGTATTTGGTTCTTCGCAACTTGGTAAAGACAAACAAGGAATGCAAAAACTAAAATTAGGTACTGTAAATATGTGGTTACCATCGTCAGTGATGGCATCTATTCATGATGAATTTGGTGTATTTGATATGCCTTTTATTATTAAAGATAGAAAACACATGGCTAAAGTTGAAAAAAATGTTTTACCTGGAATGTTTAAAAATCTTGAAGACAAAACAGGATATAAAGTAATTGCTGTTTGGGAAAATGGATTTAGACATATAACAAATAACACTAGACCAATTAATACTCCTAATGATTTAAAAGGAATTAAATTAAGAACTCCAAAATCAAAATGGAGAGTTAAAATGTTCCAATCATATGGCGCAAACCCAACTCCGATGTCATTTTCTGAAGTATTCACTGCTTTAAAAACTGGAACAATGGATGGACAAGAAAACCCATATGCACAAATAGCTAGTGCTAAATTTCAAGAAGTTCAAAAATATTTATCAATTACAGGTCACGTCTATACTCCTGCTTATGTAACTGTTCATAAGGATCACTGGAGCAAGTTACCTTCAGATGTACAAGATATTTTAGAAAAAGCTGCTCAAGATACACAAAAGTTTGTGTATGCTGAAGCTGCAAAACTTGAAAAATCTTTATTAAAAGTAATTAAAGATGCTGGCGTCCAAGTAAATGAAGCGGACAAAGGTGCTTTTATTGCAGCTAGTAAAGGGATCTATGATCAGTTTGGATCAGAAGTTCCTACAGGTGGCGCTTTAGTCGACAAAGTATCAGCTTTAGCAAATTAATTTAATTTAATTTATCTTATCAGGCCCTCATTCAGAGGGCCTGTACATAATATGAAATTACAGAACTTTATTAATTCGTACGAAAAAATACTAAAACTAATACTGTTTATAATGATGGTTGCATTGGCAGTAACGGTTTTACTTGGAGTTACTTTTCGTTTTGCAGGAAGTGCATTAGTTTGGTACGATGAAGTTGCTGCAGTACAACTTGCATGGATTACCTATTATGGTTCAGCCTACGCTGCATTGAAAGGGTCTCATATAAGTGTTCCAAGTATATTTAAGGCATTTCCATTAGCATTTAGAAAAATTTTCTTCGTTGTATCTAAAATAGTTATTTATGGTTTCTTATTATTACTAGCTTACTACGGATATTTAGTTTTAACTCTTATTACTGGTGAAACATTGGTGACATTAGAATGGGTCCCACAACCATTTGTCCAATCTGTCATTCCAATTGCATCATGTTTATTTATTTTATCTGAAACTTTAAGAATTCCAGAGGACTACAGAAATTTAGTGCTTCAAACTACAGGTGAAGAGCAAACAGGAGACATTTAATGATAATTCTTACAATGTTTGCAGTTCTTTTACTTTTATTATCTATAAATGTACCTATCGCTATAGGCCTTGCAGTAACAACAATTATTGCAATGGTATTGAAGACAGGAACAAGTTTTTTAATTGATACAGCAATCGTCATGTTTGATGGGTCGATGAAATTTCCATTAATTGCAATTCCTTTATTTATCCTTGCTGGATCAATTATGAATAGTGCGGGTATTTCTAGAAGACTAATAGCCTTTGCCTCAGCTCTTGTTGGATTTATAAAAGGCGGTTTAAGCATGATCAACATTGCAACTTCAATGTTTTTTGCTGAAATTTCAGGATCAGCAGTTGCAGATGTTGCTGCTCTTGGATCTATTTTAATTCCTGCAATGAAGAAAAAAGGTTATCCAGGTCCTTTTGCTGCTGCAGTTACTTCTTCTTCAGCATCTCTAGCAATTATTATTCCACCATCAATACCAATGATTGTTTATGCTGTAATGGCCCAAAGTTCCGTAGTGCAATTATTTGTAGCTGGAATAGTTCCTGGTGTAATAGGTGGTTTTTTCCTAATGTTGGCTGCATATATCACTGCAAGACGAAAAAACTTTCCTGTTGAAGAAACATTTAATATTCCAAATGTTAAGAAAACTGCAAAAGACGCAGCATTAGCATTTTTATTACCTATTATTATATTAGGTGGAATTTTTGGTGGAGTTGTAACTGCAACCGAAGGCGCAGGCTTAGCAGTTGTAGCGTCATTAATAATTGGTTTTATTTATAAAGAAATAGATTTTAAAAGATTGTATGAGTCCGCATGCGAAGGTGCAATTCAAACAGCTTCAGTTATGTTATTGGTAGCAGCATCTGTATTATTAGGTGAATTTTTAACAATTGAGCAAATACCACAAAAGGTTGCGGAGTCGATCATAGATTTTACAAATAATAAATATGCAGTTTTGGGAATTTTAAACGTCTTTCTATTAATAATAGGTTTCTTTTTGCATTCAGTTGCTGCAATAATTTTAACAGTTCCAATTGTAATGCCTTTAGTTAATGCTGTAGGTATTGACCCTGTGCATTTTGGAATCATAGTGACCTTAAATTTAGCAATTGGTCAACAAACCCCACCAGTTGCAAGTGTTCTGGTTACAGCATGTTCCGTTGCTAAAGCTGATATTTGGGATGTTACAAGATCAAATATATCTTTTATTTGTGTTTTGTTAGTATTGTTAATGTTAGTAACATATGTTCCAGCTATACCTATGACATTAGTTGAATTTTTTTACAGGAGCTAAATGAGCAAGTTAATTAAACTAAACAAAAAAAATATTCATTTAGTTGAAGTTGTTATAAATAGACCGGAAAAGTTAAATGCAATGACCAAGCCTATGTGGATTGAGCTAGGTAAAATTTTTAAAAAGCTTTCTAAAAATAAGAACCTAAGATGCATAATTATAAGAGGTGAGGGTGGTAAATCTTTTTCACCAGGTAATGATATTGGTGAATTTAAAAAACAAAGATCTTCATCAAAATTAGCAAAATCTTATGGTAAATTTTTACATGGTACACTTGGAGCTATTTTTGATTGCCCAATACCAACAATTGCTTTGATAGAAGGAATATGTGTTGGTGGTGGATTAGAAATAGCTGGATGCTGTGACATTAGAATTTGTGGTAAAAGTTCAAGGTTTGGTGTTCCAATTAAAAGATTAGGTTTAACAATGGCTGCAAAAGAACTTGAGGTGCTTTTAAAAGTAACTAATTACACAACAGCGATGGAAATATTATTTGAAGGAAGAGTCTTTGGAGCTGACGAAGCATTACAGAAGAGATTAGTTAATAGAGTGGTTAATGATAAAGATGTTGAAAAAGAGGCATATAAATCAGCTGAATTAATATGCGAAGGAGCTCCAAAGGTTGCTAGGTGGCATAAGCAATTTGCAAGAAACATTTTAAAAAATGGAAAAGTTACAGAAAAAATCAATAATCTTGGTTATAAATGTTATGATACCCAAGATTTTAAAATTGGATATCAATCCTTCTTAAACAAAACAAAACCAAAATTTAAAAATAAATAATAAATGTCTGCATCGTTAAAAGGCATTCGTGTACTCGAGATGGCTCAAATAATGGCAGGTCCAACTTGTGGATTATTATTAGCTGACCTAGGTGCTGAGGTAATAAAGATAGAGAAAACCCCAAGTGGAGATGATACTAGAAACTTTCTTCCACCAGAAATCAATGGGGAGTCCGCAGCTTTTATGATGATGAATAGAAATAAGAAAGGTATTGCATTAAATTTGAAAGACAAAGATGGAATAGAGATATTTAAAACTATGGTCAAGAATTCAGACGTAGTTTTAGAAAATTTTAGAAAAGGGACCTTAGAAAAATTAGGTGTTGGATATGATGTATTGTCAGAAATTAATCCTAAAATAATTTTATGTGAAATTTCTGGATATGGTAGAACCGGTCCTTATGCTGATAAGGGTGGATTTGATCTAGTTGCGCAAGGTATGAGTGGATTAATGAGTATTACAGGTGAAAGTGAAGATAAGCCGCCGATGAAAGTTGGCGCACCTATAACAGATATTACAGCAGGTTTACTCGCAGCTAGTGGAATTTTAGCTGCATTAGTTCATAGAGCAAAAACAGGAGAAGGGCAAAAAGTTGATACATCTTTATATGAAGCGGGAATTGTTCATACATATTGGCAATCTGCTATTGCAGGTGCTACAGGAGAATCACCTGGCCCTTTAGGTTCAGCACATCCTTTAACTGCACCCTATCAAGCATTTAAAACAAAAGATAAATGGATAACAGTAGGTGCCTCAAATCAAAATACTTGGCTTATGTTACTTAAAGCAATTGGTCGTGAAGATTTGCAAAAAAATGAAAAGTTTTCATCTAATTTAAATAGAAAACAAAATTTAAAAGAACTAGTTGATATTCTTAACAAAGAACTAATTAAAAAAACTTCTAGTGAATGGTTAAAAATCTTTGATGATAATGGATTACCATGTGGACCTATTAACTCGATAACAGACATGTTTAAAGATCCCCAAACACTTGAAAGACAAATGGTTATAGAAGTAGAAAATATTAAAGCTGGTAAAAGTAAAGCTATTGGTATGCCAATTAAATTTTCAAAAAGTAAAACAGAAAAATCAAAAGGTGCTCCAAACTTAGGAGAACATACAAAAGAAATTATGCAAATTTTTGGTTATAAAGATGACCAGATTGAAGATTTTTATAATAGAAAAGTAATTCTTTAATTAACAGTTTCAAAAATTTTAAATAATAATTCTGAGACATGCTTACCTTTTTTCACAGATAAATCAGATATTTGATGTCTACAGCTCGTACCATTTGCAACTATAAAATCTTCTTCATCACTATTATTGATTGCAGGTATTAAAGAAAGATTAGCCATTTTTTTGGATACTTCATAATTTTTACTTTCATAACCAAATGAACCAGCCATTCCACAACAACTAGACTCTATCATTTTATTATTAATATTTAATTCTGATAAAAGATTAGTTAGACCCTTCATTCTATCTTGTGATTTTTGATGACAGTGCCCATGGATTAATACATTTTGATCAAACCTGTTAGCTTTAATATTATTGTTAATTCTTATTTGTTCTAAAATAAATTCCTCAAGTAGATAAAATTTATTTTTAATTTTTTCTCTATTATTTACATTATTTAAAGTCTGATACTCATCGTTAAATGTTAATAAACATGATGGTTCAATACCTACAACCGGTAAATTAGTGTAATTATTTTGTATAACGTAATCATTAAATCTATTTAGCTCTACAGAGGCTTTGTCTAATTGACCATAAGATATATAAGTTCTTCCACAGCAAAGTGGTCTCTTTAATTTATCTTTATCAAAACTTGGTATAACTGCCTGATAACCAAACTTATTTAGTACTTTAATTGCATAAACTAAATTTTCATTTTCAAAATTAATATTAAACGTATCTGCAAACAGAATTACTTTATTTTCTGATACTGTCTGACTTCGGTAAATTTCTTTTAATGGATTCTGGTTTTGAACTTCAGGCATAGTCCTTGCAGTTGCAAAACCAAACTTTTCAACAATTGTTGAGATTAGTGGTAGGTTTTTGATCTTATTGAATGTAGGAGCAACAAACTTTAATAACCAAATAAGTCTAGGCATATCTGAGATAATTCTATCTTTAATTCGCATAGTAAATTTTTTATAGTAATGAGAAAGAAATTCAGATTTCATCTTAGCCATATCAACCGACATTGGACATTCTCTTTGACAAGCTTTACAGCTGACACATAACTCCATAGTCTCGTACATTTCTTTAGATGCAAATGAACCATCTGGAAGTTGGTTAGATAAAGCTAACCTTAAAGTATTTGCTCTTCCCCTGACTAAATCTTTTTCTTCTTTGGTTACTCTGTATGATGGACACATCACACCAGAATCTAATTTTCTACAAGCTCCATTATTATTACACATCTCAACAGCATCAGAAAATTGACCCCAATTAGACCAATCATAATGAGTATCTATATTTTTTGTTTGATAACCCGACTTGTATCTCATTAATGATCTATCGTTTGATTTAAACGGTCTAACAATTTTACCTGGATTTAGAAGGTTTTTACTATCAAAAGTATCTTTTATTTCTTCAAAAGCATTTGTGATTTTTTTTCCAAACATCATCTCATGAAATTCTGATCTCACAATTCCATCACCATGCTCACCAGAATGAGAACCTTTATAATCTTTGACCATTTCAAAAGCTTCTTCAGATATAGATCTCATATTTTGTATATCTTTGTCAGATTTCATATTTAAAACTGGTCTTACGTGAAGTGTTCCAACAGATGCATGAGCGTAAAACATTCCACTTGTTCCATATTTTTTAAATATTTCTTTTAATCTTGCAGTGTAGTCAGCTAAGTGTTCTAGAGAAACTGCGCAATCTTCAATGAAGGCAACTGGTTTTTTATCACCCTTCATTGACATCAAAATATTTAATCCAGCTTTTCTTATTTCAAAAACTTCTTTTTGCTCTGACAAATCTGAATAAAAAGAAAACTCGTTTTTTTTGTTTTGGTTTAAAACCAGATATTCTAGATCTTTTATTTTCTTTTCATATACACTTTTCTCAGTATCAATAAATTCTACCATCAAAACAGCTTCAGGATTTCCTTTGATGTATTTTTTTATACCTCCAGCATACATTGGAATTTCTTTTGCCAAATTTAATAAATTTTGGTCCATTAATTCAACACAAGTTGGTTTTAATTTTACAATCTCTTTTGATAATTCCATTGCTTGATGGAAATTATCAAAGTAGCAGACACCTAAAATTTTATTCTTTGGTATTTCTGATAATTTTAATTTTATTTTGTTAAATAAAGATAACGTTCCTTCAGATCCAACAAGAAGATTTGATGAATTGAAGCCTTCAGGATCAATTAAATCAATGTTATATCCTCCAACCCTTCTTTGTGTTGTTGGCCAATTGGTGTCAATTTCCCTTCCAACTTTTTGTCTTACATCGATAAATTTATCTATTATTTTATAAAGTTTATCTTGATTGTTCTTTGTGGCTAAATAATTCTTATTTATTTGATCAAAATTAAATATTGAACCATCATCTAATATTGCTTCAATGGCTAATACGTTATGAACCATGTTGCCATAATATAATGATCTAGATCCACAAGAATTATTAGCTGACATTCCTCCAATAGTTGCTCTACTACTTGTTGAAACGTCTACAGGAAACCAAAGACCATGAGGCTTCAAATAATCATTAAGATGATCTAATACGACACCTGGCTGTACCCATACATATTTTTCTTCAACATTAAGTTCTAAAATTTTATTTTGATGTTTAGAGTAATCTAGTACAACACTTTCCCCAACAGTTTGACCACATTGAGAACTTCCTCCTCCTCTAGCTAATAGAGGTACAGAATTCTTTTGTGAATATTCCATTAATTTTAAAACATCATTGGTATCTTTTGGAAGAACTACACCAAGTGGTTTAATTTGATATACAGAAGCATCGGTGCTGTATCTTCCACGTGAGAATTCATCAAATAAAGTTTTTCCATCGACTTTACCTCTAATTTCTTTACCAATTTTTTGTATCTGAGTTGAATTAAACCTCATAAAACTTAATTAAAGGTTTATTTATTTTTGTAAACCAGTTTACCGAACTTTTTTAACGCGGTATCTGAAATCTCTAAACCTAAGCCAGGTTTTTTATTTAAATGTATCCATCCTTCACTCATTTTATGTGGATTTTCAAATAATTCTGCTTGAAGAGGATCTCTCTCATCATCAAATGACTCAACTATTCTCCCAGCTGGACTTGATGCAACTAATGGCGCATGGATATAACAATCATGATGTGGAGCTATATCTATATGATTTAATTCACATAATGCAGAAAGTTTTTTTCCATTAGTAAAACCACCAAACATTGTGCAATCAAATTGTAAAATTTGAATTGCATCTTCTTCTATCATGGACCTGCATCCATAAATAGTAACTTCACTTTCGCCACCTGATAATGGAATTTTAGTTTGTTTTGATAAAAGTTTTAAAGTCCTTCTATCATCTTCCCATCTAATGGGCTCTTCAATCCATTTAGGTTTAAATTTTTCAAACTCTTTTACACCTTCAATCGCAGTTTTTAGATCCCATGCTCTATTGACATCAATCATTAAACCTTTTTGATCTCCAATTTCATCTCTAATAATTTCTAATCTCTTGGCATCTTCTTTGATAGAAAGTCCTCCAACTTTAACTTTAAAACTTTGATGACCAATATTTACTAATTTTTTAATTTCATCTCTTAGTTCTTTTTCATCTTTACCATCTCTGTAGTAAGCACATGTAACATAAACAGGAATTTTATTTCTGTATCCTCCAAATAATTTATACAATGGGATATTTGAAGCTTTTCCTATCAAATCCCAACAGGCAATATCTAAAGCTGCCGAAATTCTAATTAATGCTTCTCTGCTCCAACCTTTTTCGCTACTAAGTCGTGTATCAGTTAATTTGAAAATTTTTTCATAAATTTTTTCAGGACAAAATGGATCTTCCCCAATTATAAAATCTTGTAACCCATTTGAAAATGGTTTGATGATAGGAGCAATATCAGTGTAACTTGTTGCTAAACCAAATCCTGAATGACCATCTTTAGTTTTAATTTTAATTAATAGTTCATTAGCTGTTGGCACTATAAAGTGACTAACCCAATGTGGTTTTACTTCATCTGGATTATTAAGAATATAAACTTCTAGGCTATCAATTAAATTACTACTATTTGTCATACATTATAAAATTGATTATATAATTTCTTTAGCATATACAGCGTTATGGCAATTTCAAACAATATAAGACCTGGTCGACATTTTTTGCAAATTCCTGGGCCAACAAACGTTCCAGATAGAGTTCTAAGAGCTATGGACTATCCAACTATAGATCACAGAGGTCCAGACTTTGCTGAATTAGGATTAAGGGTTTTAGACCGAATAAAATTAGTATTTAAAACTTCAGAGCCAGTAATAATTTTCCCAGCTTCAGGAACGGGTGCTTGGGAGGCTGCACTTGTAAACACTTTAAGTGCTGGTGATAAAATCTTGATGTTTGAAACAGGACACTTCTCAACACTTTGGTGGGATATTGCTCAAAAATTTAAAATTGAAGTAGACTTTGTTGAAGGTGATTGGAGAACAGGTGTTGATCCAAACATCGTTGAACAAAAACTAAAAGAAGACAAAGATAAAAAAATTAAAGCAGTTTGTGCTGTACATAATGAAACTTCTACTGGAGTAACCAGTAGAATTGGAGAAATTAGGAAAGCCATGGATAATGCGGAACATCCAGCTTTGTTATTTGTTGATACAATATCATCACTTGGGTCAATTGATTATAGACATGAAGAATGGAAAGTTGATGTAACTGTAGGAGGATCTCAAAAAGGATTGTTATTACCTCCAGGGCTTTCTTTTAATGCAATAAGTTCGAAAGCATTAGAGGCGTATAAAACATCCGAATTACCAAAATCATATTGGGATTGGGAACCCATGTTAGAAAATAATAAGAAAGGTTACTTTCCTTATACACCAGCTACAAATTTATTTTATGGTTTGGATGAAGCAATCAATATGCTTACAGAAGAAGGTTTAGATAATGTTTTCAAAAGGCATAAAAGATTTGCAGAAGCCACAAGAGTTGCAGTTAACTCCTGGGGATTAGAAATACTTTGTAAAAATCCAGATGAATACTCAGATTCATTAACAGCAGTAATGGTTCCAGATGGCCATGATGCTGATTTTTTGAGAAAAACTATTTTAGATCACTACAACATGTCATTAGGAACAGGACTTGCAAAGGTTGCGGGTAAAATTTTTAGAATTGGTCATTTAGGTGATTTTAATGAATTAATGTTAGCAGGAACTTTAGCAGGCGTAGAGATGGGATTAATGAAATCAAATATACCATATAAAAAAGGTGGAATACTTAAAGCTTTGGAATATTTGTGTTGAGAAAAAGGAGGTGACTTCAGTCTCCCTCCATCACCTCAATATATATATTAAATGATTCTCTAGAATGTAGTGATCACTTATTAGTTGAAAAAAATTTTTTAAAACTCAAATTTTTTGATCGTATTCGCCAATTTTACCAGTTTTTTGAAGCAAATTATCAATAAAATTAAATATTCTTTTTTTTCTTTCATTAGATGTAGGACTTTCGGTTACAATAACCAAAGAAGGTTTATTTGAAGACGCTCTAATTAATCCCCAAGAACCATCATCAAATGAAAATCTTACACCATTTACTGTTAAAATATCCTTAATTTCTTGACCATCAATCATGGTTTTATTATTTTTAATCTCTTTAATCTCTTTAACTAAATCATCAACAATATTATATTTTTCCTCATCTTTACAATACGGAGCCATTGTAGGAGTTTGAAAAGTATTAGGTAACTCATTTGTAATTTCGCTCATTCTTTTATTTTGATTATCTAATAAATGACAAACTTGAATAGCAGAGTTAATACCATCATCGTACCCATATCCCAAAGGTTCATTAAAAAAAAAGTGCCCACTTTTTTCAAAACCTGCTAATGCATTTTCTATATTAACCTTCCTTTTGATATGAGAATGTCCAGTTTTCCAATATAACGTATTGCAATTATTTTTTGCTAAAATTTTATCTGTAGAATAAAGACCTGTTGATTTTACATCTACAATAAATTTTGCACCATTATGTTTTTCTGATAAATTTCTTGCAATCAATAATCCAATTTTATCAGAAAATATTTCATTTCCTTGTTCATCTATTACACCAACTCTATCCCCATCTCCATCAAAGCCAAATCCTATATCTGCCTCGTTTTCTTTAACAACTTTTGCAATTTCATGTAACATTTCAAGATCTTCCGGATTTGGATTATATTTTGGAAAAGACCAGTCTAAATTACAATCAAGTTCAATGACCTCACAGCCTATTCCTCTCAATATATCTGGAGCAAATATTCCAGCTGTACCATTCCCACATGCTACAACTGCTTTAATTTTTTTTGTAATTTTATTTTTATTAATCAAGTCATTTTTATATATTTGTTGAAAATCATCTATTTGTTTTTCATTACCATTCCCTTTCGTAAATTTTCGATTAAGGGTGATTTCTTTTAATTCTTTCATTTCTTCAGGTGCATGAGTTAAACCTTTTTTGATACCCATTTTAACTCCCGTCCAACCATTTTCATTATGACTAGCTGTAACCATTGCAACAGCATCTCCATTTAAATTAAACTGTGCAAAATAAACCATAGGTGATAACGATAGTCCTATGTCTTCGATATAACATCCTGTAAAAATTAAACCTTTTATTAAAGATGATTTTATTTCCTCACTATAAGATCTGTAGTCATGTCCAACTATTACTCTTGGATTTTGCTTTTTTGTGTGTATTTTAATTTGAGTTCCTAATCCTTTTCCAAGCTCTTCGATTCCCTCAATGCTGATATCTTTTTCGTAAACCCATCTTGCGTCATATTCTCTAAAGCCATAAGGGTCTATTTTTGTGGAATTTTTCATGTGGATATATCTATATTTTTTTAAATTAATTGTTGATAATTATTTTTTAAGTTCTATAAATGTTCTCTTGAATTCCTATTTATATAGTATATTTAGTCATTCAACACACAACATCTAGTTGTTTTTACATAAAAGAGTAACATTAATAAGAGGTTTATATGAACAAAATATTGTCACAAGCCATCAGAAAAGCTGTCTCCGATTTTAAACCTGTTGTTAATCCAGAAAACAACGAAAAAAGACCAGATTTATTCTCATTGAACAATGATACGGAATTATTTCAAAATTCAAAAGGTATTACTATCAAAATAGATAGATCAAGAGATAGTAACTTAACCGAATTCGGTAAAGCAACTTTAAGTGATAGATATTTAGGTTTAAACGAGTCTTATCAAGATCTATTTGCAAGAGTAGCAAGCCATTATGCAGATGATAACTTACACGCTCAAAGACTTTATAATTATATCAGTAACTTATGGTTCATGCCAGCAACGCCTGTTTTATCAAATGGTGGTACAAAAAGAGGATTACCTATTTCTTGTTTCTTAAATGAGGCAGGTGACAGTTTAACAGGAATACTTGATTTATGGAGTGAGAATGTTTGGCTTGCAGCTAAAGGGGGCGGTATTGGAAGTTATTGGGGAAATTTAAGATCTATAGGTGAAAAGATTGGAAGAGTTGGAAAGACATCTGGAATAATCCCATTCATTAAAGTTATGGACTCTTTAACAATGGCTATAAGCCAAGGTTCTTTAAGAAGAGGATCTGCAGCTTGTTATTTGCCGATTGATCATCCTGAGATCGAGGAATTTATTGAAATGAGAAGACCAACTGGAGGTGATCCAAATAGAAGATCGCTAAATCTTCATCATGGTGTTTTGGTGTCAGACGCATTCATGAGAGCTGTTGAATTAGATGAACAATGGGCACTTAAAAGTCCTAAAGATCAAACAGTTCAAGCAACAGTTTCTGCAAGAAATTTATGGATCAGATTATTAACCGCAAGAATTGAAACCGGTGAACCTTACATCGTTTTCATTGACACTGTTAATAGAATGATACCTCAACACCATAAGCTAGCTGGATTGACAGTAAAAACATCCAATCTATGTAGTGAAATAACTTTACCAACTGGTATTGATAAAGATGGAAGAGATAGAACCGCAGTATGTTGTTTATCATCTTTAAATTTAGAAAAATATGATGAATGGAAAGATGATAATAATTTTATCCCAGATGTAATGAGAATGTTAGATAACGTGCTAACAGATTTTATAGAAAAAGCTCCCGAGTCTTTTAGTGATGCCACTTACTCTGCTCTTAAAGAAAGAAGTGTAGGTTTAGGTGTAATGGGTCTTCATTCCTATTTTCAACAAAAGAAAATACCATTCGAGTCTGTAATGAGCAAAGTTTGGAATAAAAAAATATTCTCAAATGTACAAAAACAAGTTGATCAAGCATCAAAAGATTTGGCTGATGAAAGAGGACCATGTCCTGATGCTGCCGATTATGGAATTAATGAGAGATTTTCAAATAAAACTGCAATAGCACCAACAGCATCTATATCTATTATTTGCGGTGGTACGTCCCCTGGAGTAGAGCCAATTGCAGCAAATAGTTATACTCACAAAACACTTTCTGGATCTTTCAATGTTAGAAACAAATATTTGACAGAAGTCTTAGAGAAATATGGTAAAAATGATGAGGAAACATGGTCAAGCATTACTACTAACCAAGGTTCAGTTTCTCACTTAGACTTTTTATCCCAAAATGAAAAAGA
>CACMRY010000025.1 GCA_902616205.1 uncultured Pelagibacteraceae bacterium | reverse complement strand
GTTTACCAGTAAGATTTGCAATAGATAGAGCAGGTCTAGTAGGAGCAGATGGCCCAACACATGCCGGATCTTTTGATATAACATATCTTGCTACTTTACCAAATTTTATTGTTATGGCAGCTAGCGATGAGGCAGAATTGGTAAAAATGATAAACACATCTGTTGAAATTAACGATAAGCCATGTGCATTTAGATATCCCAGAGGAAACGGCACTGGAGTTCAGTTACCTGATATAACTGATAAAATCCAAATTGGAAAAGCAAAAGTTGTTAGAGAAGGAAAGAAAATTGCTATTTTGAATTTTGGAGCGAGATTAAATGAATGTTTAATTGCTGAAGAAAATTTGAGAAAAAAAGGAGTAAATGCAAGTATCGTAGATGCACGTTTTGCCAAACCCCTTGATGAAAATTTAATTTGGCAATTAGCAACAAATCATGAGGTGATAATTACAATTGAAGAAGGATCCATAGGTGGTTTTGGGGCACACGTAAGTAATTTTTTAAATGATAAAAATCTTTTAGACTCAAATCTTAAATTTAGATCAATGTTACTCCCAGATAAGTTTATAAATCAAGATAAACCTGAAAATATGTATAAATCTGCTGGACTGGATGCCTTATCTATTGAAAATAAAGTATTTGAAGTTTTAAATTCAAAAGTAGTAGTAAAAAAGATTAATTAGTTTCCACACTGAGCTTTATTTAGCAAGTAGTGATCAAGTATTACACAATGCATCATGGCTTCTCCTATAGGAACGGCTCTTATACCTACACAAGGATCATGTCGGCCTTTTACAGATATAGTAGTATTTTTCCCAAACTTATCAATTGTTTTTCTAGTAGATAATATTGATGAAGTCGGTTTGACCGCAAATGATACAATTATATCTTGACCACTTGATATGCCGCCCAAAATACCGCCAGCATTGTTCGAATTAAATTTTGTAGATTTCCCTTTTTGATTAATTTCATCTGAATTTTCTTCACCTGTCAATTGAGCAGAGTTCATTCCAGATCCTATGTTTACTCCCTTTACAGCATTGATGCTCATCATAGCTGATGCAAGATCCATATCTAATTTAGAATAAATTGGCGCCCCTAATCCTACAGGTACTCCCTTAGCTCTAATTTCAATAATCGCACCACAAGATGATCCTGCTTTTCTTATACTAAGTAAATATTTTTCCCAAAGCTTTAGTACAGATTTATCTGGACAAAATAACTGATTTTTTTTAATAAATTTTTCATTCCAATTTTTTGGATTAGATCCTAAGATTCCTAATTGAGTTACTCCTCCTACAACATCATATTTTTTTCCTAGAATAAATTTTAATGTTTGTTTTGCTATACCTCCTGCTGCAACTCTAGAGGCTGTCTCTCTTGCAGATTGTCTTCCTCCTCCTCTATAATCTCTTATTCCATATTTTTTAAAGTAGGTAAAATCTGCATGTCCTGGCCTGAATTTATTTTTAATATTTCCATAGTCTTTAGATCTCATATCTTTATTATAAATTATCATTGAAATTGGAGTTCCAGTTGTTTTACCTTCAAACATACCCGATAAAATTTCAACTCTATCATCTTCTTTTCTTTGAGTTGTAAATTTTGATTGACCTGGTTTTCTTTTATTTAAATCTTTCTGAATTTCGTCAATATTTATTCTAATATTAGGTGGGCAACCATCAACTACACATCCAATTGCTGGTCCATGAGATTCTCCCCAAGTAGTGAATCTAAATATTTTTCCAAAGGTATTAAATGACATATATTTATTATATAAGTTATTTTGTTAAAATTATGAACGAAAAAAACTCTTTTGGTCTAGATATATGTTTTGGTGAAAAAAATAATCCATTTGAATTATTTAAGGAATGGTTTGATGAAGCAAAAAAAACAGAGTTAAATGACCCAAATGCAGTTGCACTTGCCACATCAGATGACTGTGGATACACCTCGGTCAGAATGGTTTTGTTAAAAGATTTTAATGAAACAGGGTTTGTTTTTTATACAAATTTTAACAGTGCTAAAGGATCAGCTATTAAAAAAAATCCAAATATATCGATGTGTTTTCATTGGAAAAGTTTACTTAGGCAAATAAGGATCGAAGGTGCAGCAGAACAAGTTTCTGATGCTGAGGCAGACGAATATTATTTCTCAAGAAAATATGAAAGTAGAATCGGTGCATGGGCATCAAATCAAAGTTCAGAAATTTTAAATCGAAAAGAGCTTACAGATTCGATTAGAAACTTTAAATCCAAATATCCTGAGCAAAATAATGTTCCAAGACCAAAACATTGGTCAGGATGGCGGCTGAAGCCAAGGTCAATAGAATTCTGGCTAGATGGTGAATTTAGAATACACGAGAGACTGAAATATATTAAAGAAAAAAAAGATTGGAAAAAGATTTTGTTATCTCCTTAAAAATTTCTTTCTAAACTAAATGATGTCAAATTTTTAAGAATATTTTTATCTTGGTTATCCTCAAAGATTGACAATGAGTTAGATGCTAAGTTTATAAAATATTCAGCTTTTTTGTAGCACTCATTTATAATTTTATATTTTTTTATTTTTTCAAGTGTATTTTTAAATTCATTTTCATCTCTACTCTGTTTTTCAAACAAATTTTTTAGATATTTTTTTTCTTCACTTGAACATTTTTGATACAACAATATTATTGGTAAAGTAATTTTACCCTCGTAAAAATCATTACCTATTTTTTTTCCAAATAATTTAAGTTCTGAATTATAATCTAAAGCATCGTCTGCTATTTGAAATGTGAGACCTAAATTTTTTCCATAAAACTCTAAAGCTTCTTTATATTTGTTATCTCTATTTGCTAATATTGCCCCAACTTTAGTAGATGCTGAAAATAGCGCTGCAGTCTTTAAAGAGATAATTTTTAAGTATGTTTCTTCTAGCATATCTATTTCTCCATGATGCTGAAGTTGCAAAACTTCCCCTTGTGCAATTTCTGATGAAGTTGAGGAAAGAAGTTTTAAGATTTCTAGGCTTCCATCTTCTACCATCATTTCGAAACATCTGCTAAGTAAATAATCTCCAACTAAAATAGAGGATTTGTTTCCCCAAATGGTATTAAGTGTTTCTTTGTTTCTTCTCACCAGCGCATTATCAATAACGTCATCATGCATTAAGGTTGCAGCATGAATTAATTCTACGCATGCTGCTAGGTTTATATCTCTCCCACCTTTTGAGTATCCACAAAGTTTTGAGCTAGATAAAGTTAATAGGGCTCTTAATTTTTTCCCACCTGTATCTAAATGATAGTCTGTCATATCTTGAATCAAATCAACTTTACTTGTTAATTTTGATGATATCTTTTCATTGACCAATATAAGTTTATCCTCGACAGACTTAAGTAAATCCGAATATGAGTTGTTAATTGTCTTTTTTAATTGAACCACAGATCCCATAAATTGAAAATATTACATTAAGTTTATTATAATACTTATCAATTGACGCACCTATTTCTTCAACTATAAGTATGCTTTATTAATATCAAAATTTTTAATAAGCATATTTATGTTTTCCTTTTTCAAAAAAAAAAAAATTGTCAGCCATATCAGGCTATCTGGTGTTATTGGAAATGTTGGAAAATTTAAACAGGGGATTGATTATTCGAGCCAAGAGGAAATTATAAAAAAAGCTTTTTCATTGAAAAAAGCCCAAGCAGTAGCAATAACAATTAATTCTCCAGGTGGATCACCAGTCCAGTCACACTTAATTTATAAACTAATTAGAAATCAGGCAAACAAATATAAAAAAAAAGTGATTGTATTTGCGGAGGATGTTGCGGCTTCTGGTGGCTACTTAATTGCATGTTCTGGAGATGAAATATATGCAAATCCTAGTTCAATAATTGGTTCTATTGGAGTTATTTATTCTTCATTTGGATTTAAAGATCTTATTCAAAAAATTGGTGTCCAAAGAAGAGTTTATACTGCTGGAAAAAACAAAAGTACACTCGATCCATTTCTGGATGAAAAAGAAGAAGATATAAAAAGGTTAAAGAATATACAATTAGAACTTCATCAAGAATTTATTGATGTAGTTGAGGAAAGCAGAAAGACAAAGTTGAAAAAAGATATTGGGGTTGAATTATTTTCAGGAGAATTTTGGTCAGGAAAAAAATCTAAGGAACTTGGTTTAATTGATGGTTTAGGCAATTCTGAACAAATTTTAAGAGAAAAATTTGGTGAAGATGTTGAAGTGAAAATTTTTGAGAAAAGTAAAGGGTGGCTTGCAAAAAAACTATCTTCTTCAGAAAATCAAGCAGATAAAATTTTGAACTTGATCGAAGAGAGATCTATTTGGCAAAAATATGGTTTCTAAAAAACCTAAATTGAAAAAAGAAAAAATTTTATCATTTCAAGATACAATATTTAGTTTACAAAAATTTTGGGCAAAACATGGATGTATCATTTTACAACCCTATGATGTTGAGGTTGGAGCTGGAACATTTCATCCAGCAACAACATTAAGATCTTTAGGAAAGAAGCCATGGAAAACAGCGTATGTTCAACCATCTAGAAGACCAACAGATGGGAGATATGGAGAAAATCCAAATAGGCTCCAGCACTATTATCAATTCCAAGTTTTAATAAAACCTTCTCCAAAAAATATAAAAAAACTTTATCTTAATAGTATTGCATCAATTGGAATAAAACATGAAGAGCACGATATAAGATTTGTAGAGGATGACTGGGAAAGCCCTACTTTAGGAGCGGCTGGACTTGGATGGGAAGTCTGGTGTGATGGTATGGAAGTAACACAGTTTACATACTTTCAACAAATGGCAGGAGTTGAATGTGATCCTATTTCTGTTGAAATTACTTATGGATTAGAAAGATTATGTATGTTTATACAAAACAAAATAAATGTTTTTGAACTTGAATGGAATAATGATGGAATTCTTTATAAAGATGTCTTCCATCAAGCTGAAAAGGAATTTTCAGCATACAATTTTGAATACGCAAATACTGAAAAACTATTTAAAATGTTTGATATGTTAGAAAGTGAGGCAAGATCGATGATTGAAAATAAAATTTCTCTTCCTGCTTATGATCAATGTTTAAAATCGAGTCATGTATTTAATATTCTAGATGCCAGAGGCGTTATAAGCGTTGCGCAACGAGCAGAATATATTTCAAGAATTCGAGATTTAACCAAAGAGATTGGAAAAATTTGGATAGAAAGTCAGAGTTAAAGTGTCTGAATTATTTATTGAACTATTTAGCGAAGAAGTTCCGGCAAAATTACAAATCAATGTAAGAGAACAATTAAAAGAAATTTTTTCAAATTTTTTTGAACAGCATGGTGTAAAATATAAAGGTGAAATTAGAATTTTTTCAACACCAAACAGGATTGCAATTAATGTCAAAGGCCTTCCAAAAGAAGTTTTATTCAAATCTAAAGAAGTAAAAGGTCCAAGTATAAATGCACCAGATAAAGCATTAGATGGCTTTTTAAATTCTAATCAAATAAAAAAAAATAAGTTATATAAAAAAAAAAATGAAAAGGGAGAATTTTATTTTTATAAGAGGCCACAAAAGAAGATAAATCTTTATAAAATGTTGAGAGAAAATCTTCCTCACATTCTGTTTAAAATTACATGGGAAAAATCAATGAAATGGGGTGAATATACCCTTCTTTGGGGTAGGCCATTGAAATCTATTTTATCAATATTTGATGGTAAAAAACTTGAATTTGATTTTAAGCACCTGAAAAGTTCTAGTCTCACTTTTATAGAAAAAGATCTAGAAGAAAAAACTAAGTCATTTAGTAACTTCGATCAATATTTAAAATTTTTTAAAACCAAAGGAGTAATTATTGACCACGAAAAAAGAAAGGATTTCATAAATTCTCAATTACTAAAGTTATCTAACAACAAAAATATTCTAATAAATACAAGTGAAAGATTATTAAATGAAATCACAAATATAGTTGAAAAGCCAAGAGTATTAATTTGTGAGTTTGATAAAAAGTTTCTTAAGATACCTAAAGAGATATTAATTATTACAATGCAATCACACCAAAAATATATACCGACTTTTGATAAAAAAGAAAATTTAACAAACTTATTTTTTGTAATCTCTGATGCGAGCGATAAAAAAGGATTTATTAAGTCCGGAAATGAGAGAGTTATTGACGCTAGATTGAGTGATGCAGAATTTTTTTGGAATAAAAACAAATCTCAAAATTTAGTTAAGCAGGTGACAAAATTAAAAAATGTCAATTACTTCAAAGGTCTTGGAACCTATTTTGATAAGGTTCAAAGAATGCGAAAACTCAGCAGTCTAATATCTGATGAATTTATGATTAGTAAAGAAAAAATAGAAATAGCATCGACAATTTGTAAAGTTGATTTAATGTCTGACTTAGTGGGTGAATTTCCTGAGCTTCAAGGTGTGATGGGAGGTTACTTTGCAGAGTCACAAGGCTTTGAAAAAGATGTCAGTCTAGCTGTAGCAGAGCATTATTATCCTATTGGTATGGATAGCAAATTACCTAAAAAAATTTATAGTATTGCTTTATCACTCAGTGATAAGATTGACTCATTAGTTGGTTTTTTTGGAATTAATTTAAAGCCCTCCAGCTCAAAAGATCCCTATGCCTTAAGAAGAACAGCAATCAGTGTAGTAAGATTAATAATTGAAAATAATCTGAAAGTAAAACTTAGAGATTTAATAAATTATTCTTGCATGTTTTATAAAGAGCAAGGCTTTGAATTTGATTTAAAGAAATTGAACTTGGAACTTGGGAATTTTCTATATGAAAGGGTAAAGAACTATCTTAAAGAAAAACAAATAAGAAATGATATTATAGAAAGTGCAAGTTATAATTTTTCAATTGATGAATTATTAAAAGTTTATAAAAAAGCATACGTTTTAAATAAAAGCATAAATAAAGATTTTGGGAAAGATGTCGTTGCTATATACAAAAGGTCAGCAAGTATTCTATTAAACGAAAATAAAAATTTATCAAATTTTAATGGCAATGTTGATCCAGGATTATTTAAAAATGATCATGAAAAAAATCTTTATAAAAAAATATACGAAATAAAAAAATATTATTCGAGCCTAGGTAGAGATGAAAATTATGAAGAAAGTTTAAAAACACTTTCATTTTGTAAATCAGAAGTTAACGATTTTTTTGAAAACGTTATTGTAAACGATATTGATGAAACCATTAAAAAAAACAGACTAGAACTTTTATCAATGTTATGTAAAAGTTTTGATAACTATTTCAATTTTTCAAAAATAGAAGGTTAATGAAAAAGTATATATTTAATTTTAAATCTAAAGTTTCCAATAAAATAAACTTCTCAAAAAATATTCTGGGTGGAAAAGGTGCAAATTTATCCGAAATGGGCAGAATGGGGTTGCCAGTACCACCAGGTTTTACAATCTCTACAGAAGTTTGCGAGTTATTTTATAAAAATAAAAAAAAAATAAATCATAAAATTTTAAGGGAGATTGATAAAGAGTTAAAAAATATTGAGAAAGACACTGGAAAAAAATTTGGAGATTTGAAGAACCCATTATTAGTTTCAGTAAGGTCTGGAGCAAGAGTATCAATGCCAGGCATGATGGATACTATTTTAAATTTAGGACTTAATGATAAAACAGTCCACGCTCTTGCAAATAGAACTTCAAATATGCGTTTTGCAAAAGATAGCTACAGACGTTTTATACAAATGTATTCAAGTGTTGTTTTAGGAGTAGAGAATTATAATTTTGAGGAATTAATAGAAAATTATAAATTAACAAAAGGTGTCTTGTTAGATACAGAATTGGATGAGAACGATTGGGATGGATTAATAAAAGATTTTAAAAATATTGTTAAGAAAAAAACAAATAAAGAATTCCCTCAAAACGTAACAGAGCAATTGTTTGGGGCAATTAGTGCAGTTTTTTTATCTTGGGAAAGTCATAGAGCTAAAATTTACAGAAAGTTAAATCAAATTCCATCAGAGTGGGGTACTGCAGTTAATGTTCAGTCAATGGTTTTTGGTAATATGGGCAATGATTGCGCAACAGGAGTTGTGTTTACAAGGGATCCATCCAATGGCAATCAACAGATATACGGGGAATATTTAATTAATGCGCAAGGAGAAGATGTTGTTGCAGGAACAAGAACACCACAACATATAACTAAAAAAGCAAGAATAGACTCAAATGAAAGTTTGCCCTCAATGGAGGAATCTATGCCCATCCTGTTCAAAGAATTAAAAAAAATATTACATAAATTAGAGAAACATTACAAAGATATGCAGGATGTTGAATTTACAGTTGAGAATAAAAAACTTTGGATGCTTCAAACTAGATCAGGAAAAAGAACA
Organism: uncultured Pelagibacteraceae bacterium; assembly: GCA_902616205.1. Lineage (GTDB taxonomy): Bacteria > Pseudomonadota > Alphaproteobacteria > Pelagibacterales > Pelagibacteraceae > Pelagibacter. Next base: position 5,874 of record CACMRY010000025.1, on the reverse strand, counting down.
GCTAAGTCAGCCGTAAAAATTGCTGTTGATATGGTTAAAGAAAATTTAATTTCAAAAAAAGAAGCAGTATTGAGAGTTGAACCAAATTCTTTAGATACTTTGCTTCATCCAACTTTAGATGAAAAATCAAATATAGAAATAATTGCAAAGGGACTGCCAGCATCACCAGGTGCAGCAAGTGGTAAAGTGGTATTTACATCAGATGATGCTGAAAGGCTAAACGCATCAATGCAAAATACTATTTTAGTTCGAGTTGAAACTTCACCCGAAGATATTCATGGCATGCATGCTGCTAAAGGAATATTAACTGCAAGAGGAGGTATGACCAGTCATGCAGCTGTAGTGGCTAGAGGAATGGGAAGACCTTGTGTATCAGGCTCAAGTGAAATCGAAATTGATTATGAGAAAAAATTATTCAAAGTTCAAAACAGAGAGATAAAAGAAGGAGATTTAATCACTATTGATGGATCAACTGGTAGGATAATTCTAGGTGAAGTGAAAACTGTCAAACCAGAAATTTCAGGAGAATTTTCTAAGCTTATGAATTGGGCTGACAATTTTAGAAAACTTAAAATACGAACAAATTCAGAGACACCTGTTGATAGTAAAATAGCAAGAGATTTTGGAGCAGAAGGAATTGGGTTATGTAGAACTGAGCATATGTTTTTCGACGAAGAGAGAATATTGTCAGTTAGAGAAATGATACTATCAAAAACTAAAGATGATAGACTATTAGCACTTTCAAAATTATTACCACATCAGAGAAAAGATTTTATTGATATTTTCAAAATTATGAATGGTTTGCCAGTAACAGTTAGATTATTAGACCCCCCATTACATGAATTTTTACCAAGAACGGATAAGGAAATAGCTCAAGTTGCAAGCTCATTAAATATTCCAATTAAGGAATTAGAGGTAAGAATATCTGAACTTTATGAACAAAATCCAATGCTTGGGCATAGAGGTTGTAGACTTGGAATATCTTTTCCTGAAATTTATGAAATGCAATGTAGAGCAATTTTTGAAGCTTTGGTTCAATGCAAAAAACAAAAAGTTAAATCAATAATACCAGAAATAATGATACCTTTAGTTTCAACAGAAGCTGAAATAAAAATTATGAAAAATTTAGTCATAAGAATTGCGAAACAAGTTGAGAGTGAAAAAAAAATAAAGTTAAATTTTTTGGTAGGTACAATGATTGAATTGCCTAGAGCTGCAATAAAAGCAAATGATATTTCCAAACATGCAGAATTTTTCAGTTTTGGCACTAATGACTTAACGCAAACTACATTTGGTATAAGTAGAGACGATAGTGGTAAATTTTTAAATGATTACATTGAAAATAAAATATTTGATATAGATCCTTTTGTATCAATAGACGATGGTGTAAGAGAATTAATTGAAATCGCTTCAGAAAAAGGGCGAATGCAAAATAAAAAAATAAAGTTAGGTATATGCGGAGAGCATGGAGGAGACCCAAAAAGTATTGAACTTTGCGCTAAAATAGGACTAAACTATGTTTCATGTTCTCCTTACAGGGTTCCAGTAGCAAGATTAGCTGCAGCTCAAGCGCAATTAAAAAATAAATAATTTATATTTCTAGTTTTATATCAATTGCAGAAACGCTTTGAGTTAACATTCCTATTGAAACTCTATCAACCCCAGTTGATGAAATTTTTTTAATATTATTCAAATTAATGCCACCTGAAGCTTCCGTTATGTACTTTTTTTTAACTAATTTAATAGCCTCTTTTAGGTTTTTAATACTCATATTGTCTAGTAAAACCGTATCAAATTTTAGTCCATATATTTTGTGTAATTGTTTTAAATTGTCAACTTCTACAGTAATTTTTCTTCTTTTTTTATTTTTAATCGCCCTATTAATAATATTTTCAAAATTCTTTTCCGAACTTAGATGGTTGTCTTTAATTAAAAATTCATCACTTAAATTAAATCGATGATTAATCCCTCCACCTAATTTGACTGCATATTTTTGAATTACCCTCAAATTTGGGATAGTTTTTCTAGTACAACATACCTTAGTTTTTTTTCCAGCTAGTCTTACAAATTTGTTTGTTTTTGATGCAATACCTGAGATATGAGAAACAAAGTTTAAAGCAACTCTCTCTCCTATTAGAATATTCTTTAGATTACCTTCTATTATTGCTACAATATTACCTTTTTGTATATATGAACCTTCTTTTTTTTTAATTATAAATTTTATTTTTTTATCAATTAATTTAAATGTTTCTTTTGCAAATGCTAAACCACCAATAACTCCACTTTGATTACTTATCATTTTAACTTTTTTATTGATGTTATTATTTATAAGATTCGAAGTTATATCACCTGAAGGATAAAGATCTTCATTCAAAGCTAATTTACATGTAGATTTTATAAATTGATTGCTTAATAGAATGTTTGACACAGATTTTATCTGCCTATTTCTGCCATTCTTTCTACTGACTTTCTTGCTTTTGCAATAGTTTGATCATCCATTACAAGTTCATTAGACTCATTTTCCAAACAATTTAATATTTTAGGCAATGTAATTCTTTTCATATGAGGGCATAGATTGCACGGTCTAATAAATTCAACATTTGGATTATCTATTTGGACATTGTCGCTCATTGAACATTCAGTTACCATCATAACTTTTTCTGGTTGATTATCTCTCACGTACTTTATCATACCGCTAGTTGACCCTGCAAAATCAGATGCTTGAATAACGTCAGGAGGACACTCGGGATGTGCAATTATTTTAATACCAGGATTAGCATTTCTTATTTCATTTATTTCCTCATCTTTGAATTGCTCATGAACCTCACAGGTTCCTTTCCATGATATAATTTCAGTATTTGTTTGTGAAGCAACATATTTAGCTAAAAAGTCATCAGGTAAGAATATAACCTTTTTTACATTGAGAGATTCTACAATCTTAACAGCATTTGCTGAAGTACAGCACACGTCTGTTTCAGCTTTTACTTCGGCAGAGGTATTTACATAAGAAACTACAGGAACACCTGGATATTGTTTTTTTAATTTCCTAACATCATCACCTGTAATAGAAGAAGATAAAGAACATCCTGCTTGCATATCAGGTAGTAATACTTTTTTTTCAGGGCTCATTAATTTTGCCGTTTCGGCCATAAAATGAACACCACACATAACAATTATATCTGCTTTTGTTTTCGCAGCTTCAACAGCTAAGGCCAAAGAGTCTGCGGAAAAATCTGAAATTCCATGGTAAATTTCTGGTGTTTGATAATTATGTGCTAAAATTACAGCGTTTTTTTCTTTTTTAAGCTTATTTATTTTATAAATATATGGAGCGTGTGTAGCCCATTCAATTTCTGGAATTTTTTTTTGTACTTTCTCGTAAATTGAGCTGGTTGCTTTTTTTATTTCAGCAGTGAATTCCATAATAAAAACTTATCAACTTGAATTAGAATTGTCATTCAATTAATCTGAGACATAATTTGCGGCCATGCTGAAATTGGTAGACAGGCACGGTTGAGGGCCGTGTGGGCTTAGCCCATGAGAGTTCGAGTCTCTCTGGCCGCACCATATATTAGAAAATGAACTTTAAAAAAAGGGGCGTTCTGTTGCCAGGTGCCCCAAACCCCGTAACTTAATTAATAAATTAATTAAGCTGCAAGTGCGTAACTTTCGTTAGCATTTATAAATTAGCCCATCACGGCGGAACAATACCGAACGAAAGAATAACTTTTAGACACCCGTCGATCCTAATTCACCCCCGTAAGTTGAAAATGGTGGAGGTGGTGGGTACTGCCCCCACGTCCGTAATGGTTATTACGAAATTCGTTTATCGTCATAGTTGGAAAACCAACCTTATTAATATAAAACCTAATAATAGAGATTCAATAATTTATTCATGAAATTAACCAGCGAACAAGCACAAGAGATAAAAGATCAACAATCACAGGAATATAAGACTAAAAGAGTAACAGCACCAGAATTGGAGAAAATTCTTTATGAAGCTCTTCCAATTTTAGATCATGGATTTATAAGGGTAATTGACTATATGGGTGATGACACCTCAATAGTTCAATCAGCTAGAGTTTCTTATGGTAAAGGTACAAAGAAAGTCTCAACAGACGAAGGACTAATAAAATATTTAATGAGACACTGGCATAGTACTCCATTTGAAATGTGTGAAATTAAATACCACGTTAAACTTCCAATATTTATAGCAAGACAATGGATTAGGCATAGAACTGCAAATGTAAATGAATACTCTGCAAGATATTCAATTCTTGATAAAGAATTTTATTTACCATCACCTGAGCATTTAGCAGCACAGTCTCAGAGCAATAGACAAGGAAGGGGAGATGTTCTTGAAGGTGACAAAGCTAAACAAGTTTTAGAACTTTTAAAAGGAGATGCAGAACAAACATATAATAATTATCAAACAATGCTTAATGAAAGATACGATGGTACTATAATTGATGAAAATGCAGTGGGTCTTGCAAGAGAACTTGCACGTATGAATTTAACCTTAAATACCTATACGCAGTGGTATTGGAAAACAGATTTGTTAAACCTAATGAATTTTTTAAGGTTAAGAGCTGATCACCACGCTCAATATGAAATACGCGCTTATGCAGATGTAATGCTTGATACAGTTAAAAAATGGGTGCCCATAACATATGAGGCATTTTTGGATTATAGAGTGGGAGGAACAGAAGTCTCTGCAAAAGGAAAAGAAGTACTTAAAAAACTAATCAAAGGCGATAAAGTTGATATGGATCAATCAGGACTCTCTAAAAGAGAATGGAATGAGCTAATGGAAGCTTTTGATCTTAAAGATAATTTGATTTAATCTTATTAGCAAATTCTAAATAAATTTTAGAAATATCATGATCAGGTTTGCTCTCAACTATTGGTGATCCTAAATCACCTTGCTTACCAACTTCTGAATTAATTGGTATTTGACCTAAAAATTCTTTTTGAAATTCATCTGCGGTCTTTTTGACCCCACCTTCGCCAAAGATTGCATATTTTTTTCCATCATCACCAATAAAATGACTCATGTTATCTATTAACCCAATTATTTTTACTTTCAATTTATCAAACATTCTAATTCCTCGTTTTACATCTTGAAGAGCAATTTCTTGAGGAGTAGAAACAATAATTGCTCCATCCATATTAATTTCTTGAGCAAATGTTAATTGAGTGTCCCCTGTACCTGGAGGCATATCAACAATAATAAAATCTAAATCTTTCCAAGCAACTTTTTGAGTAAATGTTTTGATTGCACTTGTTACCATTGGTCCTCGCCAAATCATGGGCGTTTGTTCATCAGTTAAAAAACCAATAGACATACACTGAATGTCATACTTAATTATTGGTTTTAAGGTTTGACCATCGCTTTCTGGTTTCTCATTTATTGAAAATAACTTAGGAAGAGACGGGCCGTAAATATCAGCATCCAACAATCCAACTTTGCACCCAACTTTTTTTAAAGCTAAAGCAAGATTCGTTGCAAAAGTAGATTTACCAACCCCTCCTTTAGCGCTTGAGATTGCAATCGTAAATTTGGTGCCTAGTATAGGGTTTTTTTGAAAGCTTTTTGGCTCAGTTTTAGCCTTCATTGTGTCACTAAGGCCTACTTTTTTGTCATTCATTAAAATACCATTACCTTGTTTTTAGCAATAAAGACACTATATAGAGTGTCGTATGAATGATTTCAGAAATCAAAGCCCATGGGGCAGTCCTCCAGGAGGTGGTGGAGGTAATGGTGGATTTAGAAGAGGTCCAACTCCACCTGATATTGATGAAGTCATTAAAAAAGTTCAAAGTTTATTGAATAGATTTTTAGGCGGTGGCAAAGGTGGAGCTAAACCAATAATT
>CACMRY010000024.1 GCA_902616205.1 uncultured Pelagibacteraceae bacterium | reverse complement strand
CAAAAATAAAAATTTAAAGGAAGTGGCGAAAAATTTATATAAAACTTTAAGAAAAGTTAAGAAAAAAGGTTTCAAACAAATCTCAATTGAAAGAATTCCTAATCGAGGTATCGGTGAGGCAATTAATGACAGATTGTTAAGAGCAGCGGTAAAAAAATGAAAACTTTAGTTGAAGTACAAAATCTAAAAAAAAACTATGGTGATAAGCAAGCTGTAAAATCAATATCATTTAAAATAAAGGAAAATGAAATTTTAGGCCTTTTAGGCCCAAATGGTTCAGGAAAAACAACTACTATTGGTATGATGTTGGGTTTACTAAAACCAACAAGTGGAGAAATTTTAATTGAGGGCGATAAAATAGAGGTTGATAGAATTAAAATACTTCAAAAAATTAATTTCATATCCCCCTACATTGAACTTCCAAAAAAATTAACTGTGAAACAAAATTTAATTGTCTTTGGAAAACTTTATAAAATTAAAAATTTAAATGATAGAATTGACTACCTGACATCAAAACTTCGTTTAAGTGATATACTAAACCGAATAACTGGTGAGCTTTCATCCGGACAAAAAAATAGAGCGAGTTTAGCAAAATCATTAATAAATGATCCTAAGGTACTATTATTAGATGAGCCTACAGCATCTCTAGATCCAGAAATTGGTGATTTTATAAGATCTTTTTTAGAAGATTATAAGAAAGAAAAAAAAATATCTATTTTGCTTGCTTCACATAACATGAATGAAGTTACTAGATTATGCAAATCAATTTTGATGATGAAAGATGGGATAATTGTTGACAGTGGGAGTCCTGCTAACCTTATAGAGAAACATGGTAGAAAAAATTTAGAGGAAGTATTTTTAAAACTTTCAAGGAGGCCTAATGAGCATAATTAAAATGTATGGGTTATTTTTAAGGCATTTTTATTTAATCACTAGGTCATTTCCAAGAATACTGGATTTAATCTACTGGCCATCAATTCAAATTACATTGTGGGGTTTTATTTCAAATTTTTTTGCAACTCATACTACTTATTACAACAATGCAGTTGGTGTTATATTAACATGTGCAATACTTTATGATTTTTTATTTAGAACAAGTATTGGTTTTAACATGTTATTCCTTGAAGAAATTTGGAGTAGGAACTTTACAAATCTCTTTATAGCTCCAATGAAAATTAGTGAGATTCTAACCTCACTGATTTTCACTGCTTTGGTGCGAGCATTAATTGGTTTAATACCTGCTGTATTATTAACTTCTCCACTATTTGGAATTTCAATATTAGAACTTGGAATTTATCTATTTTTTCTTTTTTTAAGTCTTTATATATTTGGGATTACATTGGGAATCTTAGTTTCAGCAGGACTTCTAAGATTTGGACCATCGTTTGAAAATATTGCTTGGTCAACTATGTTTTTGTTAGCTCCATTTGGTTGTATATATTATCCAATTGAGATTCTTCCAGAAATTTTTCAAAAAATAGCTTATATGTTGCCACTTGTTTATATTTTTGAAGAGGCAAGAAATATATTAATAAATAACACAGTAGATATATCAAATTTAATACAAGCTTTTATGTTAAATATAATTTACATCATTATTTCAATTACTTTATTTTTTTACTCATTTAATAAAGCACGAGATAAAGGCACACTAATAAATATTGGTGAATAATGGCGCGCCCGCAAGGAGTCGAACCCTGAACCTCCAGAGCCGAAATCTGGCGCTCTATCCAGTTGAGCTACGAGCGCATTATGTACTATTATATCAATAAATGAAAAATATCATTAATTTAGTTGTAGAGGAAGAATTACACGGAAAAAGAATTGATGTAGTAATAGCTAAAAAAAATGATTCTCTTAGCAGAACTAGGATCAAAAACCTGATAATAAATGGAAATCTTAGTATTAATAATAAAATTGTAAATGACCCCTCAAAAAAAATTTTTAAATATGATAAGGTTTTTTTAACAATTCCACTTCCTAAAAAGGCGTCTCTAAAACCATTCAAATATAAATTAGACATAATTTATAATGATGAAGATTTATTAGTTATTAATAAATCAGCAGGAATTTCGATGCACCCTGGGGCAGGAAATTATGATAATACGATTGTGAATGCTTTAATGGACTTAAATGACAACAATCTATCAAATATTGGGGACGAGCTAAGACCAGGTATAGTCCATAGAATTGACAAGGATACATCAGGACTGGTAGTAGTTGCAAAAAATAATAAATCACATGAAAATTTATCTAATCAGTTTTCCAAACACACAATTACAAGAATATATCAAGCTCTGATATGGGGAAAACTGAGACCACAAAATGGAAAAATCGAAACTTTAATAACCAGAAGCACAAAGAATAGACAATTAATGGAAGTTGGTTTTGTGAAAGGAAAACAAGCAATAACGAATTATAAAACTATTGAAATTTTTGAAAACACTAAAGTACCAACATTAAGTTTAGTAGAGTGTAAACTCGAAACAGGCAGAACACATCAAATAAGAGTACATATGAGTTTTAAAGGAAATAATATTTTAGGAGATAAAAAATATAAAAAAAAATTTAAAAAATTAAAAAATATTGATTTTGAATTAGAAGATCTATTATTAAAACTTGACAGACAATTCTTGCATGCAAAAGTTCTTGGTTTTGATCATCCTTCAACTGGAAGAAGATTAGAATTTTCATCAAATTTACCTCCTGAACTAGAAAATATTCTCAAAAAGCTAAGAAAAACATGAAAATATAAATATTGTAAATTTCGTTTTCTTTATTAAATAAATACCTCAATGAATACAACGTCTTATAATTTGCCAGCTTTGTCTAATGAGGGTGGTTTAGCCGCCTACTTAGCGCAAATAAAAAAATTTCCTATGCTCGATGCAGAGGAAGAATATATGCTTGCAAAAAATTGGCAAACTACTGGAAATGTAAAATCTGCAGAAAAACTTGTGACAAGTCACCTTAGATTAGTTGCAAAGATTGCAATGGGATATAAGGGTTATGGTTTACCTCTAAATGAAATGATATCAGAAGGGAATGTTGGATTAATGCAAGCCGTAAAAAAATTTGAACCGGAAAAAGGCTTTAGACTTGCAACTTATGCGATGTGGTGGATCAAAGCATCAATTCAAGAGTATATTTTGAGATCATGGAGCTTGGTAAAAATTGGGACAACCACCGCTCAAAAAAAATTATTTTTTAATCTAAAAAAACTTAAAAACCAAATTGCACCAAGAGCTGAGGGCGATTTAAGAGATGAGCAAGTAAAAGATATTGCCAACAGATTAGATGTAAGTGAGGAAGAAGTTGTTTCAATGAACAGAAGATTGTCTGGAAAAGAACAATCTTTAAATGCTCCGATTGGTGAAGATGGAGATGAGTGGCAAGATTGGGTTGTAGATAATGAAATGGATCATGAGTTGAAATTTGCACAAAATGAAGAAATGGAGCAAAGAAAAGATCTTCTACAAGATTCTATTAAAATCTTAAATGACCGAGAAAAAGAAATTCTTTACTCAAGAAGACTTACAGATAACCCGATGACCTTAGAAGATTTAAGTCAAAAATTTAAAATTAGTAGAGAAAGAATAAGACAAATAGAAAACAAAGCTTTTGAAAAATTGCAAAAGCACATGTTAAATAGTGCTAAGTCAAAAAATCTTCTGCCAGCAAATTAATTATTAAAAGGATCGTAAACCAGTATTGTATCGTTTCTTTCTGGACTAGTAGAAATACTTGAAATTTTGGCTTCAATAAATTTTTCTAGGTCTCTTATATAAATTTTTGCATTTTCAGGGAGATCATTGAAATTTTTGCATCCCACTGTTGAAGTTTTCCAACCTTGGTAAGTTTTATAAATAGGCTTAACTTTTAATTGATCCGTTACCGCTGCAGGTAAGTAATCAATTTCTTTTCCGTTGATTTCATATGCAACACAAATTTTTATTTGATCTAGATCATCTAACACATCTAACTTTGTTAATGCAATTCCATCAATTCCTGAAATTTTTATTGTTTGTCTCACTAATACACCGTCAAACCAGCCACATCTTCTTTTTCTACTTGTGACAGTTCCAAATTCCTTACCTCTGGTACCTAAAAGCTCACCGATCTCATCAGTAAGTTCAGTTGGAAATGGTCCTTCTCCAACTCTTGTAGTATATGCCTTGGTTATCCCTAAAACATAATTTATTGAGTTAGGTCCACATCCAGAACCTGTTGCTGCTGAAGATGCAACAGTATTTGATGAGGTAACATACGGATAGGTGCCGTGATCAACATCTAAAAGTATTCCTTGAGCACCTTCAAATAAAATTTTTTTTCCAGACAACTTGAATTGATCAATTTTTTTCCATACAGGCTGAGAAAATTGAAGTATATGAGGTGCTAATTTTAGCAAATCTTCTAATAATTTTTCCTTATTAAAAAGTGGTTTATTTAAACCTTTCCTTATTGCATTATGATGAGACAAAACATTATCTAATCTACTGTTTAAATTTGTTTCAGATATTAAATCTATTACTCTAATTGATCTTCTACCAACTTTATCTTCGTAAGCTGGACCAATGCCTCTTCTGGTTGTTCCGATTTTAGAATTTCCAGCTGCATCTTCTCTTATTTCATCCATTTCTTTATGGAATGGAAGTATTAAGGTTGCTGACTCGGAGATAATTAAATTTTTTTCATTAATAGTTACGCCCTTAGATTTAATTTCCTCAATTTCCTCCAAAAGAGCCCATGGATCTATAACAACTCCATTACCAATTACAGAAATCTTATCTTTTCTAACAATTCCCGAAGGAAGAAGTCTCAGTTTATATGTAATTCCATCAATTACTAATGTGTGTCCAGCGTTATGACCACCTTGAAATCTTACGACAACATCGGCTTCACTTGATAACCAATCAACTATTTTGCCTTTACCTTCATCTCCCCATTGGGAACCTACAACAACAACATTTTTCATAAAAATTTTCTTTTAATCTCTATACTATTTAAATGGTTTATTGGTCCATGACCTTTTCCATAATTAGGTCCAGATGCAATTGCTTCGTTAACATATTTGATAGCCATCTCACAAGATTTCTTTAATGTTTTTCCACATGCAAAGTAAGCTGTGATAGCACTAGATAATGTGCAACCTGTGCCATGGGTATTTTTGGTGTTTATCTTTTTGTTTTTAAATATTGATATTTCTTTTTTGTTTACAAAAACATCAATAATATTTTGTTTCTTTAAATGACCTCCTTTTATTAAAATATTTTTTGCTCCGAGTTTTAATAAAATATTTGCCGCAAATATCATATCCTCTTTTGAATTGATTTTGGTTTTAGTAATTATTTCAGCCTCAGGAATGTTTGGAGTAATTAATGAAACTTTGTTCAATAATTTTTTTTTTAATGTTTCTGTTGAATTTTTATCAATTAATCTTGCGCCTCCCTTTGCTACCATTACAGGATCTAAGACTATTTTATTAACCTTTATCCTTTCCAATGAACTTGAAACTGAATTAATAACCTTTCTAGAGTGTAGCATGCCAATTTTAATTGCATTTGGTTGAATATCTTTGCAGGTAAATTCAATTTGTTTAGATATTTCTTTATAGGGTACTGGTATAATAGATTTTACTCCTGTAGTATTTTGTGACGTAACTGCAGTAATAGCGGTCATTGCGTATCCACCTAATGAAGTTATAGTTCTTATATCAGCTTGAATTCCTGCTCCACCAGAAGAATCTGATCCTGCAATAATTAAAATTTTAGATTTAGGTTTCAATTTATTTTAGTGATTTAGAAACTATTTTTATGCACTTGTTAAGAAGTATTTTGTCTTCCGACTCACACATTATTCTTATTTTAGACTCCGTGCCAGATTTTCTTACCAGTAGTCTTCCTTTTCCAAATATGATTTTTTCTGCTTTTTTAATTGCAAATTTACATTTTTTTGAGCTAATTATTGATTTGTCCTTAACTGAAATATTTTCTAGTACTTGAGGTGTTGGCCTAAAAATAGAGAATAATTCACTAGCTTTTTTACCTTTTCTCAAAGAAAAAAGTATCTCAAGTGCTACAAGCAATCCGTCTCCAGTAGTTGCAAAGTTCCCTAGTATAATATGGCCGGACTGCTCCCCACCTAAGTTAAATTTTTTGTTTTGCATTAGCTCTTTTACATATCTATCTCCGACATTTGATCTAAAAAATTTAATTTTCTTTTCTTTAAAAAACTTCTCTAGACCATAATTTGACATTAAAGTTCCAATTACGCCTCCTCTTAGTATTTTTTTTCTTTTCCATCTCTCAGCTAAAACGGCTATAATTTTATCTCCATCTATAATATTTGCCTTTTCATCAGTCAAAATTATTCTGTCTGCATCTCCATCTAAAGAAATTCCTAAATCAGTTTTAAATTTTTTTGTTAATGATCTAATTTTTTCTGGATGTGTTGACCCACATTTATAATTAATGTTTATTCCATTTGGTTTAATTCCAACTTCAAAAACTTTCGCGCCTAAAGATCTTAGTAATTTTGGAGCACTTTTATATGAAGCTCCATTAGCACAATCAATTGCGATTTTTAAACCTTTGAGCGAGAAATTTTTTGGAAAATTTTTTTTTAAAATTTTTATATAATTTTCATTTGCATCTTCTAATCTTTTTACCCTTCCAAGATTTAAAGGTTTTGTTAATTTGGATGAAACATTTGAATCTATTATTTTCTCGATTTTTTTTTCAATTTTATCAGATAATTTCATACCATCAGGTCCAAATAATTTCATCCCATTGTCAGTATACTGATTATGTGATGCAGTTATCATTATGCCTAGATTAGCTCGCATTTTTTTTGTAAGCATCGCTAGTCCATTTGTTGGCAATGGCCCAAGAGTAAAAATATGCATTCCCGCTGATGCAAGTCCAGAAACTAATGCAGGTTCTAATGTATAACCAGACAATCTTGTATCCTTTGCAATAATTGCTATTTGTTTTTTTTTTTCTAAATTTTTAAAATAAGTACCCGCCGCTAAACCGAACTTAAAAAACATTTCACCATTAATTTTAGAATTATTAACTTTTCCTCTTATTCCGTCGGTTCCAAAATATTTTTTTTCCATTAGAAATTTAATTTTTTATAAACTTTAATTGATTGTTTAACTTCATTAACATCATGCACTCTTAAAATCTGAACGCCTTGTAACATAGAGAATATACAAGATGATACGGTTCCACCTATCCTGTCTTTGCTATCATTTTCATTAGATATATCTTTAATAAATCTTTTCCTAGATAAACCAAGTAATATTGGAAAACCCAATGTATGAAAAATAGAAATCTTATTAATTAATGTAATATTATGTTTCAAATTTTTACCAAAACCTATTCCTGGATCTAATATGATATTGTTATGTTTAATACCAATTGATCTTAAATATTTAATTTTTGCCTCGAAATAATCATAAATATCTAACAAAACATTTTTATATTTTGGACTATTTTGCATTGTTTTAGGTGAGCCTTTCATATGATGTATTACAAATGGTACTTTAGTTTTTTTTAAAAAATTTATTGTTTTTTTGTCATACTCCAAACCCGAAACATCATTTATGATATTTATTCCATAATTTAAACTTTTTTCCATCACTTGGCTTTTTCTTGTATCTAGTGAGAAGATCGCTTTTTTTTTTTTAATCAGCCTTAGTTTTTTAGATATTCTTTTCCACTCATCAGATACTGAGATTTCTTTAGCACCTGGGCGAGTAGACTCACCACCAATATCAATTATTTTTGCTCCAGATTTTATTAAATTATTTATTTGTCTTTCTGCAGATTTAAATTTTATGAATTTTCCACCATCAGAAAAGCTATCGGGAGTTAAATTTAAAATACCCATCATTATTGGAGTATTATTAAATTTTAAACCTTTAAATTTTTTTTTTTTGGATATATTTTTTAAATCTTTTTTAATTTTATTTTGTAATCTAGATGGTAGTTTTTTTATCTCCTCTAAATTAATTATTTTTTGTGATTTCCTTGTTAAAAGCTCAATAGACCTAAATTTAATACGAGAGTTTCCATTTAAAGGTAGATGATTTTTTTTTATTTTACCAGAATATGAAATATAAAAAAAATTACACGCTCTTGTGTAATATTTTTCCATTAAGTTTAATGGACTATTTTAGGTTTTAAACCAATTGATCCAAGTGCTGAACTTTGATCGTCTTCCTCAACTTTTAAATCTTCTTTATTTTTAGGGTAAACATTCTTGTCAACTATGTCTAAAATTTCCTCACCAGTTAATGTTTCATAAGTAAGCAACGCTTTTGCAAGTTTATGAAGGTCTTCTATTTTCTCTGTAAGAACTTTTTTAGCTCTATCATATCCTTTATCGACTATTTTTCTTATTTCATTATCAACTTTTCGTGCTGTTTCCTCTGACATATTTTGTTGTCTCGCAACAGATCTTCCTAAAAAAACCTCCTCTTCATTTTCTCCATACGCAACTGGGCCTAACTCTTTACTAAGTCCAGCTCTCATAACCATAGCTCTCGCTCTTTTTGTTGCTTGCTCAATATCACTCGCAGCACCTGTGGTAACTTTATCCTCACCAAATATTATTTCTTCAGCAACTCTTCCTCCCATAGCTATAGCGAGTTGAGCGTGTAATTGCTCTCTTGTTTGAGAAACTTCGTCTCTTTCTGGAAGTTGCATAACCATACCTAATGCTCTTCCTCTAGGAATTATCGTAGCTTTGTGAATTGGATAAGCAGCTTTCTCATTAATTGTAACTATGGCATGACCTGCCTCATGATAAGCAGTAAGTCTTTTCTCTTCCTCAGACATTACCATTGAACGTCTTTCAGCTCCCATCATTACTTTATCTTTTGCTTCTTCAAACTCATGATAAGTTACAATTCTTTTATTTTTTCGAGCAGCTAGCAATGCAGCCTCATTTACTAGGTTTGCTAAATCAGCTCCTGAAAATCCCGGCGTTCCTCGAGCAATAGTTCTTAAATTTACATCTGGAGCCATCGATATTTTTTTTGCGTGTACTTTTAAGATCTTTTCTCTTCCTATAATATCTGGGTTTGAAACTACAACTTGTCTATCAAATCTTCCTGGTCTTAAAAGGGCGGGATCAAGAACATCAGGTCTATTAGTTGCAGCTATAATTATTACACCTTCATTTGTATCAAAACCGTCCATTTCAACTAATAATTGGTTGAGAGTTTGCTCTCTTTCATCGTTTCCACCTCCTAAACCTGCGCCTCTGCTTCTTCCAACAGCATCTATTTCGTCTATAAAAATTATACAAGGCGAATGTTTTTTCCCTTGTTCAAACATATCTCTAACTCTAGACGCTCCAACACCAACAAACATTTCTACAAAATCTGATCCTGATATTGTAAAGAAAGGAACTCCAGCTTCACCTGCGATAGCTCTTGCTAATAAAGTTTTTCCAGTTCCAGGAGGCCCCACTAGTAAACAACCTCTTGGAATTTTTCCACCCAATCTACTAAATTTTCTTGGGTCTTTTAAAAATTCTACAACCTCTTCTACTTCCTCTTTTGCTTCTTCAACTCCAGCAACATCATTAAATGTAACCTTACCCTTGACCTCATTCATCATTTTAGCTTTAGATCTTCCAAAACCCATTGCTCCACCTTTGCCACCTTGCATTTGTCTCATAAAAAATATCCAGACAGCTATTAGAAGTAACATGGGAAACCAAGACAATAATATACCAAGGAGCGATGGCATTTTCTCCTCTAGTGGACTTGCTGATATACTAACACCTTTATCACTTAATTTCTGAATTAAGTTTGGATCGTCTGGTGCATAAGTATTAAACTGTTGACCATTCGACAAAACACCTTTTATGTTTTTTCCTGAGATCTCAACTTGAACTACTCTTCCATTATCCACTTCTGTCAAAAATTCAGAGAAAATAATATTATTTTTTTGAGTCATAGCTCCCTGTGGATTTTTAAACATGTTGTAAAGACCAATTGTTAGGAGAACTATTATTCCCCACATCGCTAAATTTTTGAAATTCATGACATTAAAGTAAGAATTATTGAAGAATAAACAAGTGTCAATTTGTGCATATATTGACCAAAATAACTAAATTTCTCTTGAAATAATCATGGTATTACTGACTTTTTTAAAAATACACCCTGATAATGTTGTTTTATAAGTATCTTTTGAATTTTTAAAATTTTTTATGAGATTCATTATTTTGCTCCCTCTGGGTAGTTTTGCTTTGTCAGAAAATGAGTTTAAAACAATATTTAGTGATCTAAACACTACTTCATCAGGCTCAGAAAAAAAATTTTTACTAACAATGACTTTTTCTTTATTTTTAATAACATTTTGATCAATATTTTTTTGTATATAATACTCAATAGCTTTATTGCTCTTATGAAGATTTGATAAAGATGTATCAAAATTTTTGTTTTTTTTATTAAATTTAAAATTATTTAAAATATTTCTAACATAAACTCTTAAATACTTATTATCTAAGTTTGATGGATCTTGAATGTAATTACCAAATGTATTTTTAGAGATATATATCAACTCATTTTTAGAAAAATTCAAAAGTGGTCTAAAAATCAGAATTTTTTCATTTATTTTTAATTTAGAGTATTTTTTTTTGAAGGATATAAGCCCATTTAAACCCGATCCTCGAAGTAATCTTATAAAAAAATTTTCATACAAATCTTCTTTATGATGAGCTGTTAAAATTTTATTTAATTTATAATTCTTACATTTTTTAAACAATAACTCGTATCTCTTTAGTCGAGCTTGCTCTTGAATATTCTTAAGTTTGTAATTTTTTACCCATTTTAAAATATTTAAATTAACATCAAATTTTTTTAGAATTTTTTTAACAAATAACGCCTCTTTTTTTGATTCTTTTCTTAATTTATGATCAATATGAAAATAATAATTACTTGTACCCTTCTCTATAGACATACATTTTGTTAAGAAAGCCAATGCCATACTGTCTGGGCCACCAGAGATCGCAACACAATAATTTTTGTCAGTATCTTTTAAAATTATTCTTTTAAACCTTGAATAAAGTTTTTTTATTTTTGGGTTTTTAAGTTTGGATAAATAATAATTATGAATTGTTCTGTTTACACTCGAATTTCTTTTCTTCATACTTTGCTTTTTGAAGCACAGATTGAGTTGCCTCTGGATATTGTTTCTTTACTCCAGAAATCATAAGACAACCTTGATCTTTTTCTCCAATTTGTACTAATGATACTCCGAGTTTTAATAGATTGATAGGTGCTTTTTCACTTTTAGGATATTTTTGATAACCTTCTAAATATGCAGATGCTGCATCCGTATATAGTTGTCTAATTCTAAAAGTTTCAGCATACCAGTACTGTGCATTTCCAGATAATTTATGTTCTGGATTAGTATCAACAAATTCTCTAAATGCTCTTTCCGCCATATTGTAATCTCCAACTTTTAGAAAACTTGTTGCAAATTCATATTGATTTTCTGGTGTACCATCTGGTAAAATTTTTTCCTCTGATTGAAATGTTTCAGTCACTACAGATTTGGTCGCATCTATCGATTGAATAGATTGGCTTTCACTATCATTTGTCATATCTTTATAAGAAACTGTTCCTAAATCTTGAGGTTGAGTAGAACCTGGTAGAATTTTTTCTTTATCGGAGATTGAGTCCGTAGGAAGCATTGTTAAGGAATTAGTATCCACTCCTACATTATTATTAGTTTCTAGCTGTTGAAACCTTAGTTGATTATCTGCTTGAACTTTTGATAATCTAGAATTTAATTTATCAATTTTAAAATTAATCTCTTCATATTTATTTGTTAGTTGTTGAAACTGTTTTTCTATTTCAGATAATTTTAACAGATGTCTTGTTAGTACATCATCGCTTTCTTTAACTGTATTATTTGAATTCGAACTTGAGGATTGAGAAAAAGACTCTGAATAAACCGCTCTCTCTAATGTCCTCAAATCTTTTTGGATTAATTGCAAAATTTCTTTTATTTCTGATGTGTCTGCAGTCAAACTTGCTGGGGAAAGTAAATAAAAAAAAATAAGCAAATAATAATAGTTTTTTTTGATATTCAACATTCAATAAAACTTTAAGTATAAAAATGGCAAAAAAAAGACCCCATATTAAAGGGGTCTTCTTTTAAAAACTTTTTTTTCTCGTTAATTAGCTTTTACAGTAACCGATCTTCTGTTTTTAGACCAAGAGAGAGGATTTGATCCTGAGTCAACTGGTCTTTCTTTTCCATAACTAATCACTGATATTCTGTCTGCCGAAACTCCATAAGTCATTAGGTAATCTTTAGCTGCGTTAGCTCTTCTTTCACCCAATGCTAAATTGTATTCTCTTGTTCCTCTTTCATCGGCATGCCCTTCAAGAACAACATTAACGCTAGGATTTTCTCTTAACCATGCTGCTTGTTTTCTTAGTGTGTCTCTAGACATCGTAGTAAGAATAGTTTCGTTAGTTGCAAAGAATACTCTATCTGGAACACCTTTAGCTAAATACTCAACTGTATCTGTTCCTGTATAAACATCTCCTTGAATTTGAGAATCTATTGTTGCTGTTTTTTTAGTTGCGCAAGCAGATACAACCATACTTAATAATATTACTAGAAAAGTATTTTTTAGGATTTTGCTTAAATTCATTAATGCTCCTTAGTATTTTTTAGAACTTTTTCACAACTAATTAGATCTTTCAAGTCTAAAAATCAAGATTATTTATGTTTTTTTTAAAAATTTAGACTAATTACTTAATAAAGATGACCAAGATGGGTCTGAAGCATCTGTCTCTGTATTCACCATTCTCTCATTATATCCAGTTAAATCAATCGACCATAGCTTTGCCGTAAAACCTTCACCTTTATCATTTGATTTTGTCTCTCTATAAAAAATAAGAACTCTTCCATTTGGAGCCCATGAAGGTGCTTCTTGATAGTAATTTTCTGTTAGTAGCCTTTCACCTTTCCCATCTACACGCATAACTCCAATATAAAACTTACCTTTATGAAGTTTAGTAAAAGCAATTAAGTCTCCTCTTGGAGACCATACTGGTGTACCATATAGTCCTTTCCCAAAAGAGATTCTTTTTACATTTGAACCGTCACTTTTCATAACATAAATCTGTTGGTATCCACTTCTGTCTGAATTGAATGTTATAAATTTACCATCTGGTGAGTAAGAAGGAGATGTATCAATTGATGGATGATTGGTAATTCTTTCAACAATTCTATTTTCAATATCCATAGTATAAATATCTGAATTTCCATCTTTAGCAAAACTCATTATTATTTTTTTTCCATCAGGCGAAAATCTTGGTGCGAATGTCATCCCAGGAAAATCTCCTACAACTTCTTGAATCCCAGTCTCAATGTCTAACAAATAAACTCTAGGTAAATTTCTAAAATACGATAAGTACGTTACCATTTGATTAGTAGGATTAAATCTTGGAGTGAGTACTAGCTCATTACCAAGGGTTAAATATTTTGTATTAAATCCATCTTGATCCATTATAGCAAGTTTTTTTATACGTTGGGTTTTTGGACCTTCTTCTGAAACATAAATTATTCTTGTATCAAAATATCCTTTTTCCCCAGTTAGTCTTTGATAAACTTTATCTGTAATTATATGACCTACTCTTCTCCAATTGCTTGGAACTGTTGTGAATGCAAGCGCAAGCATTTCTCTCCCTGCGAGAACATCCCATAATCTAAACTCAACTTTTAGTTTCTCATCAACGGCAGTCACTTTGCCAGTTATCAAGGCTTGAGATTTAATTAATGTCCAATCCTCAAATCTAGGTTTAAGATGAGCAATGTCAGGTTTTTGAAGAAACGCATCCTTACTCAAAGGATTAAACAATCCAGATTGTTTTAAGTTATTTTCAATTACTTTTGAAATTTCTGATCCTATATCTTTAATTTCCAATTCCTTCTCGAAAAATGTATTGGAGTAATTATCTTGAAACAATGGTGAGACAGCAATAGGAAGTGGATTTAAATTTCCGCGAGTTATATCTACTTCAACAAGCGAGTAAGACTTAGAAATACTTATAAATAATATTAAGATTGTATTTAAAATTAATTTAAATTTTTTCATTAACCCCCTAGCATTTCTTTAGCATCAAAGTTTAGTTGTAGATTTTTCCACCTCTCATAACCACTAGTAGGCACTTTTAGAGGTTGACACAATTGAATTGCTCTAAGAGCACTCTCGGCTAGCACTTTATAAAAACCTTGTCCCGGCATATTCATTCTTGCATGATCTAAAATTTCAGACTTGATAAGTGTTCCGTCTGGTTTTAATTTTAATTTAATTCTAACTAACAAATTTTCATTGTATGGTAAACCTAAGGGAATACTCCAACAACCAAATATTTGGGCTTTTAAGGCATCTTCTTCGCTCAATGATAATGAGGATATGTCCATAGTATCATCTTGAGATTGCGAAATTTTATCGATTTTTTTATTTGTTTCACCAATATCCTCTTTAGATTTATCTATTAAAGCTGCAATATTATTTGGATCAAATAATTCTTTTTTTTCAAACTCAGATGCCTGTTTTACTTTCGTATCATCTATCTTAAGTTTTTTGGGTTTAATTATCTCTTTCAAATTCTCATCTTCTGTTAAATCTTTAGAAGGT
>CACMRY010000023.1 GCA_902616205.1 uncultured Pelagibacteraceae bacterium | reverse complement strand
GAGATGGTTATAAAATGAAAGCCATTAAATCCCCCGTTTATAAAAAATATAATAGGAAAAGTGTTGAATTTATTAAATTTAATAAAGTCAAAATTTCATCTTCTCAATTAAGAAAAATTTGATACTCTAAATTCAATTAATGGATAAAATCTCCAATTTAAAAAAAGAAATAATCGATACACTAGATTTTAATAAAGCAACAGATATAGTTTCCATTGATCTTGAAGGTAAATCATCAATAGCTGATTATATGATTATAGCTAGTGGAACTTCATCGAGACATATTCAAGCCTTATCAGAGCAAGTTTTTGAAAAATTTAAGAAAAGTGGGATTCAAAATTGTAAAATTGAAGGTAAAGAAAGTAACGATTGGAAGTTAGTTGATGGAATTGATTTAATTGTTCACATTTTTAATCCTGAAAAAAGGAAATTTTACGAATTAGAAAAAATGTGGTCTGAATTAATACCTAAAGAGAAATTAATTATATGAGATTTAAAATTAAATATTTATTAATAATTATATTAATTTGTAATTTTTCAACGATTTCAAAATCTGCTAGTGAAGATGATATTTATAAAAAAATAGATCTATTCAGTGAAGTATTAGATAAAATTAATAAAGAATATGTTGAAGATATTAACCAAAGTGATGCAATGGATGCAGCTATAAATGGTGTATTGCAATCTCTAGATCCTTATTCAGCATATATGTCTCCAGATTCATTTGAAAATATGCAAACCGAAACAAGCGGAGAATTTGGAGGTTTGGGAATCGAAGTAGGCATGGAGGCGGGTGTAGTAAAAGTGATTTCACCAATGGATAATTCCCCAGCTTCTAAAGTTGGAATTAAGGCAGGCGATTACATCGTAAAAATCAATGATATACAAGTTCAAGGCAAGTCTTTAACGGAAGCTGTAGATTTAATGAGAGGTCCTGTTGGAACTGATATAGAAATAACTGTTAGAAGAGTTGGTGAAAAAAAGGCATTAACATTTGTTATTACAAGAGACATTATAAAAGTAGCCTCGGTTAAATCTGAAATCATTGACGATAGAACGGGATATATTAGGCTAACATCTTTCAATGAAAATAGCAGTGATCAGATAGAGGATAAAATAAAAGAGTTTAAAAAAAATGGAAATATTAAAAATTATATTTTAGATCTAAGAAATAATCCAGGTGGATTACTTTCTCAAGCTATAAAAATCTCCGATTTTTTTCTTGAAAATGGGGAAATAGTTTCAACAAAAAGCAAAAGAAAATTCGAAAATAGAAAATGGTTTGCAAAGAAAGGGGACGTTTTAAATGGAGAAACTATGATTGTGCTTATCAACTATGGCTCTGCATCTGCATCTGAAATTGTTGCAGGTGCTCTTCAAGATCACAAAAGAGCAGTATTAGTAGGCGAAAGCACATATGGTAAGGGATCTGTTCAATCTATTATTCCTCTGAAAAATGATGGAGCGATTAGACTTACTGTTTCAAAATATTATTTACCATCTGGAAAGTCAATTTCTCAAGTAGGCGTTACACCTGATATAGAAATCGCTGAAGGGTCAGATGATTTTAGAATAAATACTGACACTGACAATCAACTTGATTACGCGTTAAAATTACTTAACGGTTAAAATGCAAGAAAAATTTAAAAAGTTGCCACTTAGAAGTGGAGTGGGAATAGTAGTATTAAATAAAGAAAATAAAGTTTTTTTAGCAAAAAGAATTGATAATCCAAAAAATTTTTGGCAAATGCCTCAGGGAGGTATCGACAAAGGTGAAGATAATCTAAAAGCAGCTTTAAGAGAACTAGAAGAAGAGACAAGTATTAAATCTGTAAAATTAATCAAAGAAATAGATGGTTTTACAACCTATTATTTACCTGAGAATTTGCTCGGAATAATTTGGAAGGGTAAATATAAAGGTCAAAGGCAAAAATGGTTTATTGTAAAATTTATTGGAAATGACAAAGAAATAAATATTAAGACAAAATATCCAGAATTTTTAGATTGGAAGTGGGAAGAATTAAGTAAGATTACTGATACAGTTGTAGAATTTAAACTCCATGTTTATCAGGAAATACAGAAAGAAGTTGAAAAGGTTGTTAATTAATACTTAAAGATTTTAAAACTTCGACTTTATGATTTAACAAAAATCTTTTTTGATCATTTAAATCATCTTTATTTAACTCTTTTTCGGCTTCTTGGATTTCA
Source organism: uncultured Pelagibacteraceae bacterium (assembly GCA_902616205.1). Classification (GTDB taxonomy): domain Bacteria; phylum Pseudomonadota; class Alphaproteobacteria; order Pelagibacterales; family Pelagibacteraceae; genus Pelagibacter. The sequence goes on along the minus strand of CACMRY010000023.1, from coordinate 13,290 downwards.
TCTGAAACATGCTTTTTATTCACATCTTTAATGTCAAAAATTGAGCTTGTTAAAATAGATAAATTATTATCTTTAAACTCAACAATACCATCTTCAACGTAAAAATTATGTTCCTCAGACCCAGAAATAACTTTTATGATACCAGGTTTTAAAAATGAGATAATTGGTATATGGTCCTTTAAAATTCCCATTTCACCTTCATAAGCAGGAACAACAACTTCTGAAACATTTTCTTTTGAAAGAAAAGATTTTTCAGGATTAACAATATCTATATTAAAACCTTCACTCATTAAGCTGCTGCATCCTTAGCCATTTTTTCAGCCTTTTCTATAGCTTCCTCTATTGTTCCAACCATATAAAATGCTGCTTCAGGCAAATGATCATACTCTCCTTTGCAGATAGCATCAAAACCTTTTATTGTTGATTCTAAATCTACTAATTTACCTGGAGAACCTGTAAATACTTCTGCAACAAAAAATGGTTGTGATAAAAATCTTTGAATTTTTCTTGCTCTAGCAACAATTAACTTGTCCTCTTCAGATAATTCATCCATTCCTAAAATTGCAATAATATCTTGCAGTGATTTGTAAGTTTGTAATACTTTTTGAACTTCTCTCGCTACTCTATAATGTTCATCACCAACAATTCTAGGGTCCAGAATTCTAGACGTTGAGTCTAGTGGATCAACAGCTGGATAAATACCAATTTCAGCAATTTGTCTTGATAATACAGTCGTTGCATCTAAGTGAGCAAATGATGTTGCAGGAGCTGGATCTGTCAAATCATCTGCAGGAACATAAATTGCTTGTACAGAGGTAATTGAACCTTTGTTAGTCGTTGTAATTCTTTCTTGTAAGTTACCCATGTCAGTTGCTAAAGTTGGTTGATATCCGACAGCTGACGGAATTCTACCAAGCAAAGCTGATACCTCTGAACCTGCTTGAGTAAATCTAAAAATGTTATCAACAAAAAAAAGAACGTCTTGTCCCTCTTGATCTCTAAAATATTCAGCAACAGTTAAACCTGTCAGAGCCACTCTTGCTCTTGCTCCTGGTGGTTCATTCATTTGACCGTAAACTAATGCCGCTTTTGAGCCTGCTTCGTTTGTTTTAATAACGCCTGACTCGATCATTTCATGATAAAGATCATTTCCTTCTCTAGTTCTTTCACCAACACCAGCAAAAACAGAAAATCCTCCATGAGCTTTTGCAACGTTATTGATCAATTCCATAATAAGAACTGTTTTCCCAACACCAGCTCCACCGAATAAACCAATTTTTCCGCCTTTTGCATATGGCGCTAAAAGATCAATAACCTTAATTCCTGTTACTAAAACTTCTGTTTCAGTTGATTGATCATTAAATTCAGGTGCAGATCTATGAATAGGCCAATTATCTGTTGGTTTAATTTCACCTCGTTCATCAATAGGTTCACCAATTACATTAATGATTCTGCCTAAAGTTTCTGGTCCAACTGGAACCTTAATTGGAGCAGCTGTATCAGTTACCTCATCACCTCTTTTTAAACCCTCTGTTGCATCCATTGCGATTGTTCTTACGCTAGACTCACCTAAATGCTGAGCAACTTCTAATACAAGTCTGTTGCCTCCATTATTACATTCTAATGCTGTTAATATTTCTGGTAGTTCACCCTCAAATTTTACGTCTACTACCGCACCAATAATTTGTGTAATTTTTCCTTTTCTCATAATTATAAACTTTCTGCTCCTGATATGATTTCAATTAGTTCTTTAGTAATTGCTGCTTGACGACTTCTATTATATTCAATAGTTAGTTTATCAACCATTTCACCTGCGTTTCGGGTTGCGTTATCCATTGCACTCATTCTCGAACCCTGTTCGCTAGCTGAATTTTCTAACATCGCTTTAAAAATTTGAGTTGAAATATTTTTTGGAAGTAAATTTCCTAAAATTTCATCTTCATCTGGTTCAAACTCATAGTTTTCCTCCGAGGATTTGTTTTCATTTTCTTCAGTTTTTAAAGGAATTATTTGCTGCTCTTGAGGGATTTGGGTAATTACATTTTTAAATTGATTATAAAATATTGTACATACATCAAACTCGTTATTCTCAAATTTTTCTATAATTATTTTTCCAACTTTATCAGCATCAAAATAATTTGCGTTTTTTGATTCTTTAAATGAAATATTTTCAATTATTTTATTCTGGTATAGTCTTTTTAATTGATCGTATCCTTTAGAACCAACAGTGATGATTTTTAATGTTTTTCCTGAGTCAGAAATTTTTTGAAAATAAGATTTTGCTTTTTTAATAATATTTGAATTAAAACCACCACAAAGACCTCTGTCTGCTGTCAATACAACACAAAGGTGAACCTTATCGTCACCAGTTCCAGATAATAACTTTGGTGCGTATTCCTTGTCTGAAACACCACTAGACAGATTTAAAATGATATTATTCATCTTCTCAGAGTAAGGTCTTCCTCTTTCTGCACTTTCTTGTGCTCTTCTCAACTTAGCTGCAGCAACCATTTTCATTGCTTTAGTTATCTTTTGTGTAGACTTAACGCTAGATATTCTTTTTTTTAAATCGTCTAAACTTGCCATTTTTTATGAACTAAAAGTTTTTTTCAAATCCGAAATTAATTCTGTTAATACTTTTTCATTATCTTCGTCAAGTTTTCCTGATGAATTAATAGAATCTATTAATTCAGGTTTTTTAGATCTACATTTTTCAATAATTTTAGTCTCAAATGTTGCAATATCTTTTTGTTCAATTTCATCTAAATGTCCTTTTACACCACAAAATACTGATATAACCTGCTCTGCAACTGTCATAGGTGAATACTGCTTCTGTTTTAAAAGTTCGGTTAGTTTTGAACCTCTATTCAAAAGTTTTTGTGTAGCGGCATCTAAATCAGAACCAAACTGTGCAAAAGCTGCCATTTCCCTGTATTGAGCCAGCTCTAGTTTCATTGATCCAGAAACTTTTTTCATTGCTTTAGTTTGAGCAGAAGACCCTACTCTTGAAACTGAAAGACCAACGTTTATTGCGGGTCTAATTCCTTGATTGAATAGCTCTGTTTCAAGAAAAATTTGCCCATCTGTAATTGATATTACATTTGTTGGAATAAAAGCAGATACGTCTCCACCCTGAGTTTCAATTATTGGCAGTGCCGTCAATGATCCGCCACCATGATCATCTCCTAGTTTTGCGGCTCTCTCTAATAATCTACTATGTAAATAAAATACATCACCTGGGTAAGCTTCTCTTCCTGGAGGTCTTCTTAACAACAGAGACATTTGTCTGTATGCAACTGCTTGTTTTGATAAATCATCATAAATTATTAATGCATGCATTCCATTATCTCTAAAGTACTCACCCATTGCACATCCTGTATATGGTGCCAAAAATTGAAGAGGGGCAGCATCAGAAGCGGTTGCAGCAACAATAGTTGTATACTCCATTGCTCCAGCTTCCTCTAAAGTCTTTTCAATTTGTCTTACAGTTGATCTTTTTTGACCGATAGCAACGTAGATACAATAAAGTTTTTGTTTTTCATCACCAGACTCATTGATTTTTTTTTGGTTGATGATTGCATCAATTGCGACCGCAGTTTTTCCAGTTTGTCTGTCCCCAATTATTAATTCTCTTTGACCTCTTCCAATTGGAACCAAACTATCAATTGATTTTAAACCTGTTTGCATAGGTTCACTAACAGATTTTCTTGGAATAATTCCAGGCGCTTTTACCTCAACCCTACTTTTCTTAATACCTTTATCTAAAGCACCTTTGCCATCTATCGGGTTTCCTAAACCATCAACGACTCTTCCTAGAAGTTCTTTTCCAACTGGAGTATCAACAATAGCTCCTGTTCTTTTAACTGTATCGCCTTCTTTAACGGCTCTATCATCACCAAAAATTACAACACCCACATTTTCGCTTTCAAGGTTTAGTGCCATACCTTTTGATCCATCTGAAAACTCAACCATTTCTCCAGCTTGAACATTATCTAGACCGTAAATTCTTGCAATACCATCACCTACAGATAATACTTGCCCAACTTCCGAAACTTCAGCTTTGTCTCCAAATTGTTTAATTTGTTCTTTTAAAATCTTAGTTACTTCTGAAGGATTTATTTCCATTTATGCCTCTATCATTTGCTTTTGTATTTGATGTAATTTATTTTTAATGGAGGTATCAACCATAGTACTACCTACTTTAATAACTAACCCACCAATTAAACTTGGATCATGTTTATAATTTAATTTTATATTTGAACCAAAATTTTCAGCTAACTCGTTTTTTACTTTATCTATATCATTTTTATTTAACTCTTTAGCAGCTGAAAGTTCTGCTTTAATTTCTCCTCTAGATCTTGAACATACGTCTAAATAATCGTTGAATATTTTTTCAACGTAAAAGAATCTTCTCTTTTTGATTAAAAAACTGATAAATCTTTTTAACAATCCATTAAATTTATTTTGATTTGCAATCTCATCCATTATCTTAATTAGATCATCACTTTTTGTTGTTGGATTTTTAATCAAATCTCTAAAATCTGAACTTGTTTTTATTAATTTCAATAAAGCTGAGGTTTGCTCTTCTACCTCTAAAAGAACACTGTTTTCAGATGCTAACTCAAACAAAGCTTGAGAATAGCTATTATTTGATGTCATTGAAGTATTATTTTTAGTCAATTTAGTTCTCAAATATGAAGATATTTTATAAAATTTTCGCTTAATTAACACACCAATTATCAGTCTTCAAGACTCAGATTTTAAAAAATATCTGTATTTAGTGGACTAATTGAAGCTTACCGGGTCAACATCAACTGTTAGTTTCATTCCTTTGGAAAATTTAATTTCTTTTAAGATCATTTTGAGTTTTTTTTGAATGTTGCTGTTTTTCTTCGCTCTTATTAAGAGCCTGCTTCTAAACTTTCTCTTAATTCTAAACACAGGCGCATTAACAGGACCAAGAATTTTTTCAGTAATTTTACTGACAAGTTTATTCTTAAATTTTAAAGCTTCATTATTTAATAATTTTTCATCTTCTGAGGTTAAAATTAATGAGACAAATCTTTCAAAAGGTGGGAGATTGTTTTGTTTACGAAGTTCTAATTCATGATCTAAAAACTTATATGGATCTTGATGAGTTATTTGATTAATTACTTCAGTTTTTAAATTTAAGGTTTGAAAATAAATATTAGCCGGCTTGCCAGCTCGACCTGCTCGACCAGAAAGTTGATGATATAGTTGTAAATTCTTTTCTGCACTTCTTAGATCGTGTCCTTGTGAAGTTAAATCAATATCTAATACTACAATACAATTTAAATTAGGAAAATGAAAACCTTTTGAAATTAATTGAGTTCCGATAAGTATATTAATTTCTCCGGAAATAATTTTATCTAAAATTTTTTTTCCTGAAGCTTTATTCATTGTATCACTTGAAAAAATATTTATTTTTTTGCTTGGAAATAATATTTCTACCTCCTCAGCAATTTTTTCAACGCCTGGCCCACTAAAAATAAATTCACAGTTATCTTGTTTTTTACATTTTCTATTCAGGTTAGATGTGTAGCCACAATAATGACAGAGAAGTTTTTTATTATTTTTATGATAAACAAGATTGATTGAACAATTTGGGCATGAAAATACATTCAAACATTTTTTACATAAAACGTACGGAGCAAAACCTCTTCTATTAATAAAGAAAAGTATTTGATCACCTTTTAGAAGATGTTCATTTACTTTTTCTAAAGTTCTTGATGAAATAAACGACTTTTTTGCAAGTTTGTATTTGTTTAGATCTATAATATGATGATTGGGTAATTTTGCATCCATATATCTTTTTATCAACCTTGAATGATAATATTTTTCATTTTTTACATTTGCATAAGTTTCAATAGATGGTACAGCTGTCACAAGATTAATCGGTATATTTTCGTTACTAGCACGAGCTATCGCCATATCTCTTGCATTATAAATAACACCCTCATCTTGTTTATAAGATTGATCATGTTCTTCATCCACGGTAATCAACCCCAAGTTTTTAAAAGGTAAAAATAAAGATGATCTTGCACCAATAACTACTTTAATTTCACCCAACGCTAATCCACTCCAAATAATTTTTTTCATTTTTGGAGTTATTTTTGAGTGCCAAATAGCAGCCTCAAAACCAAAAAAATTCCTAAATTTCTTTTCAAATTGCCCTGTGAGACCAATTTCTGGTAATAAAATCAAAGATTGTTTTCCCTGATCAAGAATTTTTTTTATTGAATTAAAGTAAACAATTGTTTTTCCTGAGCCAGTGGTGCCTTGTAATAAGTGTACTCTAAATTTGTCATCTTTTTTTATTATTTCTTTGTAGGCTTTTATTTGCTCATTAGATAAATTAAATTGGTTTTTACCGAACTTTTTAGAATATCTTTGATATTCCTCTTTTTTTTGCATTTCTATAGCTTTTCCACTTAGAAAGTGAAGCTTGAGTGTCATACCAAGTGGAATAAGGTTATAATATGAAAACCAATTAAGAAAATTTATGGTTTGTTTTTTTAAAGATAGAATATTTAATCTTTCTTTAATTGATTTAATTTTAAAGTTTTTATTATTATTTTCCTCAAATTTATCCCATACAACACCTGTTATTGTTTTTGAGCCAAAAGGTACATTTACATAGTCACCTATATTTAATTTGCTTTCACTTTCATAAGTGAATGGATAATCAAAAATATTAGGTAATAGAATCGGATATTTCATAATTGATATTATGAAATATATTAAGAGTGAATCTGTCTTTTTTCTACAGATAAAGCCGCTTCTTTTATTGCCTCTGAAAATGTTGGGTGCGCATGGCAGGTTCTCGCTATGTCCTCTGAACTTGCACCAAACTCCATTGCGATAGCCATTTCTGCAATCATTTCTCCAGCATGTGTGCCTATAATATGTACTCCTAGAACTTTATCAGAAGTTGCATCAGCAAGTATTTTTACAAAACCCTCAGGCTCATCGATTGCTTTTGCTCTTGAGTTTGCCATAAAAGGAAACTTTCCAACTTTGAAATTAATTTTTTTTTCATTTAATTGTTCCTCAGTTTTTCCTACTGAAGCAACTTCTGGAGAAGTATAAATTACACCAGGTATAATATCGTAATTAACATGTCCTGATTGGCCAGCAATAAATTCTGCAACTGCTATTCCTTCCTCCTCTGCTTTGTGAGCTAGCATAGGACCATCAATAACATCTCCAATAGCAAATATGTTTTTAATATTTGTTTTGAAATTTTTGTCTACTTTTATCTTTCCTTTTTCATCAGTTTTAACTCCTACATTTTCTAATTTTAAACCAGTTGTGTATGGTCGTCTTCCAACTGAAATAAGGACAACATCAGCTTCTATATTATTTTTCTTATTTTCTTTATCAATTACTTCTAGAATAACTCCATTTTCATTTTTCGTAATTTTTTCAACCTTGGTATTTAATTTAAATTTTATTCCTTGTTTTTTAAGTATCTTCATGAATTCACTTGATATCTCGCGGTCCATACCAGGTGTAATATGATCTAGAAATTCAACAACTTCTACTTCTGTTCCAAGTCTTGACCAAACTGAACCCATTTCCAAACCAATATATCCTCCACCAACTACAATCATTTTTTTTGGTAATTTTTCTAAGGATAATGCTCCAGTAGACGAGATTATTTTTTCCTCATCAAATTCCATTCCAGGTATTGATACAGGCTCTGAGCCAGTGCTAATTATTGCTTTTCCAGTCTCAATAACTGTTTCTTTTCTATCCCCAGAAACTACTATTTTATTTGAGCTTTTAAATGATCCCTTGCCTTTGAAATAAGTAACCTTATTTTTTTTGAACAAAAATTCTATTCCCTTTGTTAAAACAGTTACAGCCTTTTCTTTATTTTTCATCATCTTTCCAAGGTTCAATTTAATTTCACCAATTTCTATACCAATTTTTTCAAAATTTTTTGCTTTGTGAAAATTTTCAGATAAATTCAATAAGCTTTTTGATGGAATACAACCCACATTTAAGCAGGTTCCACCAAGCGATCCTCTGGACTCAATGCATGCAGTTTTTAGACCTAGTTGTGATAATCTTATTGCACAGACATATCCACCAGGGCCACCACCAATTACTGTTACATCAAATTTTTCTGACATTTAAATATTTAAAAATAATCTCCTTGGATCTTCAAGGTTTTTTTTAACTGTTTTTAAAAAAGAAACTGAGTCTTTTCCATCTATAATCCTATGGTCATATGAAAGTGCAAGATACATTATTGGTTTTACTTTAATTTCATTATCTTGAACAACAGGCCTTTCAACAATGTTGTGCATTCCTAATACCCCTGACTGAGGAGGATTTAAAATCGGGGTAGATAACATTGAACCATACACTCCCCCATTACTGATTGTAAATGTACCACCCTGTAAATCCTCAATAACTAAAGAATTATTTTTTGCTTTTTCTGACAGATTTTTAATTTCTTTCTCTATATCAGCAAAAGACATTTCGTCAGCATTTTTTAAAACTGGTACTACTAAACCTTTTTCAGTTCCAACAGCAAAGCTAATATTATAGTAATTTTTATATATTATTTCCTGTCCCTCTATTTCTGCATTTATTGCTGGGAATAATTTTAACCCAACTACGCAAGCTTTTACAAAAAAGGACATAAATCCAAGTTTAATCCCATATCTTGCCTGAAAATCTTCTTGATTTTCTTTTCGCATCGACATTATGCCTGACATATCAACCTCATTAAAAGTGGTTAACATTGCAGCGTTTTCTTGGGCTTCCTTTAGTCTTTTTGCAATAGTCTGTCTTAACCTAGACATTTTAATTCTTTCCTCTTCACCAAATTTTATTTTTCTTTGGTTTGGTTGAGGATTGGTACCCATCATACTAATTAAGTCGCCTTTTAATATTCTGCCATCTTTTCCTGTAGGTTTAACTTGATCTAAATCAATTTTTTTTTCTGCAACCATTTTTCTTACAGCAGGTGATAGTATTGGATTTATTTTTGTTTCTTCTACATTTGGCTCTAATACTTCATCTGTTAAAACAAATGGTTGTTCTTCATCTGAAGTTTCCAATACTTTTTGTTTTTTTTCTACATCTAAGCTAATTACATTATCCTTTTCTTCATTTTTTACAGCTGGTTTGGCTTTAGTTTCAAATACTTTGGGGTTCTCCTCTACTTTGTTTTTTTGATCTCCTTTAACTTGACTCGAAGGTTTATTATCTGCTCTGTTTGCAGTCTCTGAAATCACTCCTAAAACTGCTCCTACTTCAACTGTATCACCTTCGTTTGCATTAATCTCTGCAATAACACCATGTGTTGATGCTGGGACCTCTAAATTTACTTTATCAGTCTCAAGTTCAACTACAGCTTCATCTGCAATGACACTATCCCCCTGTTTCTTTAACCACTTTGATACTGTTGCCTCAGTAATACTCTCTCCAAGCACAGGGACTAAAATTTTTTCACTCATTTATTCAAATACTTTATTAATAATTTCTTGTTGTTCTGAAAGATGTCTTTTTGCGTAACCTGTTGCAGGTGAAGCATCAGGATTTCTTCCTATATAAGAAATTTTACTATTTTTAGCCTTAATAGTTTCTAATGTCCATTGTATATAATCTCTTACTGAGAACCACGCACCCATATTTTTTGGTTCCTCTTGGCACCAAAAAAAATTTGAATTATTTGCAAATGGTCTAAGTTCTTTTACAAGAGCTTTTGCAGGAAATGGGTATAATTGTTCAATTCTATACAATGCAACGTCATCAACTTTTAGTTTCTCTCTTGCTGCCAATAAATCAAAGTAAACTTTACCAGAACACATAATAACTTTTCTTATCTTTGATTTATCTTTTAATTTTAAAAAACCCTTAGCTTTAGGATCTAAAGCGTGATCCCAGAGTACTCTGTGAAAAGTATTTTCTTTACTAAAATCCTCTATATTTGATACACATAATTTATTTCTTAGTAAGGACTTTGGCGTCATCATAATTAAAGGTTTTCTAAAATCTCTATGCATTTGTCTTCTCAATGCATGAAAATAGTTAGCTGGAGTAGTGCAATTCATAATTTGAAGATTATCATTTGCACATAATTGTAGATATCTCTCCAATCTTGCAGAGGAATGCTCTGGACCTTGACCTTCATATCCATGAGGTAGTAACATTACTAATCCAGATGCTCTATTCCATTTCCTTTCTCCAGATGCAATAAATTGGTCAATAATTACTTGAGCACCATTAGCAAAATCTCCAAACTGTGCTTCCCACAAAGTAAGGGTATTTGGTTCAACTAAACTATATCCATACTCAAATCCGAGGACTGCAAGTTCTGATAAAAAACTATCGACAACTTCAAAATTTTTTTGATATTTTGATATATTGTTCAAAGGAATATATCTTGAATTATCAATTTGATTTCTTAGAACGGAATGTCTTTGACTAAAAGTCCCTCTTCCTGAGTCCTGGCCAACCAATCTAACTGGGTATCCTTCTTCCAATAAAGAAGCAAAAGCTAAAGCCTCTGCTGTAGCCCAGTCAATTCCAATACCTTGCTCAACTGTTTGTCTCCTTAAGTCAAGAATTTTAATAATTGTTTTATGAATATTTTTTTCTTTTGGAACAATATTAATTTTATTTGAAATTTCTCTTAAAATTTTTATATCAGCTCCTGTAACACCTCGTCTATCTTTTCCTTTTTCTGGTTTATATCTAGACCATGTTCCCTCAAACCATTCTATTTTCGGTTTATAGTCTTTTGCAGTTTTAAATTGATCGTCTAATAAATTTTTAAACTCTTGAATTTTTAAATTCAGTTGATCTTTAGAGAAAAGATTTTCATTTACTAGTTTTTCCCCATAAATATTTATCGTAGAAGGGTGTGATCTTATTTTCTTATACATTAAAGGCTGAGTAAAAGATGGCTCATCTCCTTCGTTATGACCAAATCTTCTATAACAAATTAGATCAATAACTACATCTCTATTAAATTTTAATCTAAACTCTGTTGCTACTCTTGTCGCGTAAACTACGGCTTCAGGATTATCTCCATTGACATGAATTATTGGTGCATCTACCATTTTCCCAACATCAGATGGATATGGTGATGAACGTGCAAATCTTGGGCTTGTAGTAAATCCTATTTGGTTGTTTACAATTATATGAATTGTTCCTCCAGTGTTATGTCCGGGTAGCCCTGACATTGCAAAACACTCAGATACAACTCCTTGGCCAGCAAACGCAGCATCACCATGGATAAGAATAGGTATAACTTTATTTCTTTCTTTATCGCCATGAAAAAATTGCTTTGCTCGTGTTTGTCCTAAAACAACTGGATTTACAGCCTCTAAATGAGATGGATTATCTGTAAGACTGACATGTACCGAATTTCCATCAAATTCTCTGTTTGAGGAAGCTCCTAAATGATACTTCACATCTCCAGCACTATCTTTAGTGTCACCACTCATTTCTCCGGCAAACTCATTAAAAATTCTTTTGTAAGATTTTTGTAAAACGTTTGCTAATACGTTTAATCGACCTCTATGAGACATGCCTATTTTAACTTCTTTAATTTTAAACTGTCCTCCAATTTTTATGATCTGCTCTAATGCAGGTATCAAACTTTCTGCACCATCTAGGCCAAATCTTTTGGTTCCAACATATTTTGTATGTAAAAACTTTTCAAAACCTTCAGCTTGAATAAGCTTATTTAAAATTGCATCTTTTCCATTGTTAGTAAATTTTAATGCATTCTCGTCTTTTTCAACTCTATCTCTAAACCATTTTCTTTCAGTTGGATTGGAGATATGCATGTACTCATAACCGACTGGGCCACAATAAGTTTTCTTTAAGAATTGAAGTATCTCTCTTACGCTTGCTTTCTCCCTGTTTATTACACCATTAAGTTCAATTTTTTTATCGTAGTTTTTCTTATCAAAACCATAATATTCAGGATGCAATTCGTCTAAATATTCTGTCGTCATCATTTCTAGAGGATCTAACTTTGCAAGTAGATGTCCCCTTAGCCTATAAGCTCTTATGAGTGCTACAGCACTAATGGATTCTTTGTTGGTATTTGCGACTACTTGAAAATTAAATTTATCAGATACATCTTTCTGTTCATTACCATTTTTTTCTATTATTTTTTCTATACTATTAGAATTTATTCTTACCCCTTCGGGTTTCCATGATGGTCCATTAATATCATTTAAAATAACGTCTGCTTCATCCTGAATACCTTCAAAATAATCTTTCCAACTATCTGCAAGATTTGGATCTTGGTTCAAAAATCTTACATACATCTCCTCTATAAATGCGCTATTTGTCTTATTCAGGAAAGATGTTTTTTTATACTCTAAGTTTTTTGAAGATGACATTTGTCTATACCTTTAAGCTATATTACTAAAAAAATATTATCAACTAGACAATTTATTAAAAAGAGTTTCCCCTATCTCAGAAGGGGATTTTGCAATTGTAATCCCACATTCTTCCATTTTTTTTATTTTATCTTCTGCGCCACCTTTACCACCTGAAATGATTGCACCAGCATGCCCCATCCTTCTACCAGTGGGTGCTGTTAATCCCGCTACAAATCCAACAATTGGTTTTTTTATATTATGATTTTTTACAAACTCAGCAGCTTCTTCTTCTGCTGTTCCTCCTATTTCACCTATCATTAAGATTGATTTTGTATCCTCATCATTCAAAAAAAGATCTAAGCAATCAATAAAATTTGTCCCATTTATAGGATCCCCACCAATACCTATACAAGTAGTTTGCCCTAACCCATTTTCAGTTGTTTGAGCAACAGCTTCATAAGTTAAAGTTCCTGATCGCGAAACAATACCAACTGATCCTTTTTTATGAATACTTCCAGGCATAATTCCTATTTTGCATTCATCTGGAGTGATGATGCCTGGACAGTTAGGTCCAATTAATCTTGATTTAGATTTTTTTAAATGCTGTTTTACTTTTATCATATCAAGAACAGGTATACCCTCTGTCACACAAACAATTAATTCTATAGATGCATCAATTGCCTCTATAATTGCTGATGAAGCAAATTTTGCTGGCACATAAATCATTGAAGCATTAGCGCCTGTTTCATCTTTTGCCTCTTTAACAGTGTTGAAAACAGGTCTTTCAAGATGAGTTTGACCTCCTTTTTTTGGAGTAACGCCTCCAACTATGTTTGTTCCATATTTTATTGCTTGTTCAGAGTGAAAGGTTCCATTTGCACCAGTAAAACCTTGGCAAATAACCTTTGTA
>CACMRY010000022.1 GCA_902616205.1 uncultured Pelagibacteraceae bacterium | reverse complement strand
TTAAATATTATTCCATTAAACATATTATTTAAAATAAATAAGTTTATCTCTATCTATAAAAGTATTAATTTTATTTTTTTTATAATTTGTATTTAAAATTTTTAAAAGTTTTTTTACATAAATCGTATCTTTAATTTTGATTCTTTTATTTGACTTAAAAAGATAAAATTCATTTACTAGACTATTGTTAATAAAATTTTCTAAAAGAGTTGGACCACATTCGATTAATATCTGATGTAGGTTTTTCTTGTGAAGAATACTAAGGACATATTTCAAGTCAAATTCTTTGCCTAAAGTTCTAATATTAAATATTTCAGTATTAGTATGTCTTAATTTTTTAATTTTGGCTCTATTATTGCTCTTAGAAAATATTATTTTTTTTAAGTCTTTATTTTTAAATATTTTTGAAGATGATTTAACTTTTAAATTTTTATCAATAATCACTATAGTTGGTGAACATTTTTCTAAACCATATAATCTGCAAGTTAATTTAGGATTGTCATTATTAATGGTCACATAAGATGTTAACAATGCTTGGCACCTATACCTTAAGATATGCGTGATATCTTTTGAATAGATATTAGATATTGGTGTTTTGTCGCTAAAGACTCTATTATTCTGTGAGATCGCAAGTTTTCCAATTACATAAGGGAAATTATATTTTTTTATAAAATCATATTCAGAATATAATCTTTTAGTTTTATTATTTATAAAATTTTTTTTTACATTTATTTTATATTTTTTTAAAATATTTTTAGCAGTATTTTTTGTTCTCTTATCTTCGTCTGTATGTGAAAAAAAAACTTTTTTAAATTTTTTTTTAATCAAAGTATTCGTACAAGGTGGAGTTTTCCCATAGTGGGTACATGGTTCCAGTGACACATATATAGATGAATTATATAAATCTTTAGATTTTTTTTTATTAATTGCATTTATTTCCGCATGAGGTCTTCCATTTTTACCAGTCACACCATATGAAATTATTTTATTGTTTTTAGTAATAACACAACCAACAGAAGGGTTTGTGCCTGTTAAATATTTTTGATTTTCAGCAAGACTAATTGCAAGCTTCATTAATTTTTTATCAGATAATTTAAAGTTATTTTTTTTTGTAGACATCAATTTTATCTACAAATTGAACAAAATCTTTTTCTTCTCTAAAATTTCTATAAACTGATGCAAATCTTACATAAGCAACTGGATCTAAATCTTTTAATCCTTCCATGACCATAGTTCCAATTGTATTGGAAGATATTTCACTCTGACCTAGTTCTTCTAGTGATCTGGATATTTTAGAAATGAATTTTTCAGCAGTTTCTGTATCTATTGGTCTTTTCTTTAAAGCTACATAAATAGATTTAGATAATTTTTCTCTATCAAATGTAGATTTTCTTCCATTTTTTTTTACTACAGTTAACTCTCTAAATTGAATTCTCTCGAAAGTAGTGAACCTTTTACCACAAACACATAATCTACGTCGTCTAATAGCTGTACCATCTTCTGTAGGTCGTGAATCAACTACTGAGGTGTCCCCTCTTTGTCTACATGGGCATATCATGTTTTAATTATCCTAAGTGTTTATATATAGGAAAATTCGAACATAAATCTACAACTTCTTTTCTAACCTCTTCTTCAATTTTTGAATTATCATTTGGATTATCTGATAAACCCTTAATAACTTTTGTTATTAATTCACCAACTAATTTAAATTCATTTAATCCAAATCCTCTTGTTGTTGCTGCTTGTGAGCCTAACCTTATACCAGATGTAACCATTGGACTTTCCGTATCAAAAGGTATTCCATTTTTGTTACAAGTAATATTTGCTCGAGATAAACTTTCAGCTGCAAGATTACCTTTCACATTAAATGGTCTAAGATCAACTAACATTAAGTGTGTATCAGTACCACCTGAATAAATTTTAAAACCGTTATTCTTTAAAGTTTCAGCTAAAATTTTAGCATTTGCTAAAACTTCTTTTATATAATCTTGGAACTCTGGTTTTAGAGCCTCTTTAAATCCTACGGCTTTAGCAGCAATAATATGCATTAATGGACCACCTTGGTAACCTGGGAAAACTGCAGTATTGAATTTTTTTGCAAGATCCTCATGATTAGTTAAAATTATACCACCCCTCGCACTTCTAAATACCTTATGAGTAGTTGATGTAACAACATGAGCATAGTCAACTGGATTTGGATACCCTTTACCAGCAACCAAACCTGAAAAATGTGCCATATCAACCATAAAATAAGCACCAATTTTATCAGCTATTTCTCTAAATCTTTTAAAGTCAATTACTCGCGAATATGCACTACCACCAGCAATAATTAACTTAGGTTTATGTTCTAAAGCTAATTTCTCAACATTATCATAATCAATCAACTCAGATTGTTTATCAACATCGTATCCAATTGCATTAAACCATTTTCCAGACATAGATATTTTTAATCCATGTGTAATATGTCCACCAGAATTTAAACTCATTCCCATAAACGTATCACCTGGTTTTAGTAAAGCTAAAAATACCGCACCATTAGCTTGGGCTCCAGAGTGAGGTTGTGCATTTGCAAATTTACAACTGAAAAGTTTTTTTAATCTTTCTATTGCCAATTCCTCGGCTACATCTACATGCTCACAACCATTATAGTATCTTTTTCCTGGATAACCTTCAGCATATTTGTTTGTTAAAACAGAACCTTGTGCTTCAAGTACTGCTTGCGAAACTATATTCTCAGATGCAATCAATTCAATATGATTTTGTTGTCTTATTAATTCATCATTAATTGCTTTATAAATATCTGGATCACTTTGTTTTAAACTCTTTTCAAAAAAATCTTGGTATTGATTATTTATATATTTACTTTCACTAGACATATTAAATCCTTTTAACTCTTTTTAAGTGTCTTCCCCCTTCAAAATCAGTTTTTAAAAAGGTGTTAACACATTTCATTGCTAAACTTTTATTAGTTAGCCTTTCACCTAATGTAATAACATTTGCATCATTATGCAATCTTGATAATTTCGCATTTTTAATGGAATAACATAATGCAGCTCTTATCTTCTTATGTCTATTTGCAGCCATAGACATCCCTAATCCTGAGCCACAAACTAATATACCAACATTAGATTTTTTTTTTGACACCATTTTGCTCAACTTATGTGCATAAATAGGATAATTTACTGAAACAGATTTCTTGTTAGTTCCTAAATCCATAATATCGAATTTCGTTTTAAGTTTTTCAAAAATGAAGTTTTTAAGTGAATAACCTGCATGATCTGAAGCAATATAAATTTTTTTCAAACTAATTAAATTTGTAATCTAAAACGCATGCAACTAGGTGAACTCTATTTTCTTCACCTCCGTTAAAAGCATTATGATACTTTGTATTGTTTGTAATCCAGACAGAACCATCAGCAGGCATGTGTTGAGCAACTTTATCAACAACCATAATTGCACCAGGATTAGTATATATTGGTATATGCAGTCTTGGTTCTGGGTCTCTATGCCAACTTAAAGTTGATCGTGGTTCTTTTAACAATAATCTCATTCTTCCAAGTTTATATCTTTTACTTAATACTTCGTAGACTTCTTTAAAATAAGTATGTTCAAAGTCTTTCACAAATTCAGTGTATTTTTCTTCCTCTATTGCAACATCACGGCTAACTTCTTTCCCAGTTGAATCCGGTTTTGTCCAGTATACACCTCTAACCTTGCTTCCTTTTATAGAGTCTGGGTCACCCGGTATTTGGTTTAATGATATCCCAGCAAAGTGAGGAATGCCTAAACTTGTGTCAAAGCCTTTCATGTTCAGCACTTCATCACAAGCATCTTGTAGTTTTTCAATGTCAAAACTTAAGTCTTGTAAGTGAAAATCACTATTAGAATTACTTTTTTTTACTTCTTTAAGATAAGATACATTGCTCATGCGCTAAATAAATACTTTATTATTTTATATATAACATATAACTTTTGTCGCATCATACATATAATTAATAATGATTATCACAGGAAAATATCCAAATTTAAGGATGAGAAGATCAAGAAAAAATAGTTGGTCACGTAGACTTGTACAGGAAAATACTCTGTCTTATAACGATTTGATTCTCCCGATTTTTTTAACAGATGGCTCTAACAATAAAATTCCTATTAAATCTATGCCTAACATTTATAGATATTCAATAGATAAGCTCTCAAAGATAATAGACAAATCAATTAAAAAAAAAATTCCTATGATTGCACTGTTTCCTCAAACAAAAAATAAGTTAAAAAATCCATTAGGTTCAGAGGCATTAAACGAAAATAATTTAGTATGTAAGGCTATAAGATACATTAAAAAAAGATATAAAAATGAAATTGGTATAATGTGTGATGTTGCTCTTGATCCTTATACTTCTCACGGCCATGACGGATTGTTAAAAAATAATAGAATTGTTAATGATGAAACAATAAATATTTTAGTAAAACAATCATTGTTACAAGCATCAATGGGCTGTGATGTAATAGCACCATCAGATATGATGGATGGAAGAATTGGAAAAATAAGAAAAGAGTTAGATAAAAACAAATTTGAAGATGTTCAGATAATTTCTTATGCAGTAAAATATGCATCGAGTTTCTATGGACCATTTAGAGATGCTGTAGGATCAAAAGGTGCTTTAAGAGGAGATAAGAAAACTTATCAAATGGACTTTAAAAATACTAATGAAGCATTGAGAGAAGTTTCAATCGATATTAAAGAAGGTGCAGATATGGTAATGGTAAAACCTGGCTTACCTTATCTGGATATAATTAAAAACGTTAAAGAACATTTTAAAATTCCAGTTTTAGCTTATCAGGTTTCAGGAGAGTACAGTCTTATAGCTAATGGTATTAAACAGGGAATAATAAACGATAATGTCATTTATGAAACTCTTATGGCATTTAAAAGAGCTGGATCAAACGCTATAATTTCATATTTTGCTGATCAAATAAACTTAGATTTTTAATAGATGCATATAGGTTAGATCTTGAACTAGGGTAGTTTATGCCAATTGTTTTTAGTATAGTTTTTTCTAAATAATCACCTACAATTTTAAAGCCGACCAATAACTCATTATAATTGTCAATTTCAAAATTTTTATCAATTAGGAAGTTTGGAATATTTTTTTTTGTAGATTTTACAAAATATTTTTTGTTACCATTAGTGCCAATTTCTTCACTCACATAATCTTTAAATTCAATATCATATCCAACACATTTGTAAAAACTAAGCTCCCAAAAAATAAATTCTAAAAGCCATTTGTTATTATTTAATATTTTTTTTAAATTGCCAGCAAGATAAAAAACATTTTCATTTTGTTGATCCTCAACAGTTAATAATTTAATTAAACTCATTGCATAAGAAATACATAATAATTTATTTTTATCGTCCATAAATAATGGTGTAACTACTTGGTCAATCTCTAATTTAAAGTAGCCAACCTTCGAATCATTCTTAGAATTAAAGTTCAAATGAAATTTATTACCTATTAATAAGTAGTTTTTAATTTTCTTTGATGTGGATCCATAAATTACTCCAGTAACTTTTCCATGATTTTTGGTATAAAATTCTGCTATAGAATTATTTTCACTATACTTACTTTTAGAGAGCAAAAAACCTGTATCCTGCCAATTCATTTTTTATTAAGTGATTTTAGTAATTCATTTGCAGCAGATTGCTCTGCTTTTTGTTTAGAAGATCCAGTAGAAAAAATATAATTTGTGTTATTAATTTTTACTCCAACTTTAAAAGTTGGTTTATGTCTAGGGCCTGTATTCGATATTAGTTTGTAACTTGGAAGGGTTTTGAATTTTTTAAGCGAATATTCTTGTAATTTGGTTTTTGCGTCTACAACATTATCAAAAGAAGATTTCAAATGAGTACTCCAATTGTTTAGTATAAATTTTTTTGCTTGATCCAAATTTGAGTCTAAAAAAATTGCACCTATCAATGCCTCACAACAATCTGAAATTATTTTATTTTCAATTTGTTTTCTGCTTTTATCCTTTCCAATATTTATAAAATTATCTATTTTTAATTTTTTACCAATTTCTAAACACATATTTTTGTTTACTAAAGATGCAAATTTTTTATCAAGACTACCAACTTTTTCATTTGGATATAATTCAAGTAATTTTTTTGAAATTACTATTCCTAAAACTCTATCACCAAGAAATTCTAGTCTCTCGTAATTATTTTCAGAGTCTGAACTTTTATGTGTGAATGCAGTTATTAAAAAAAATTTATTTTTAAATACATAATTTATTCTATCCTCTAAATTCTTTAATTTGCTTTTCACTAATTAATTTTTTTAAATAATCTGTTGAATCTCATTATTTCGTTCCATTTCCAAATCAAAAAAATACTACCTTTTCTTGGATCAGAAGAAAAAAACAATATTTGTGCTTTACCAACTAAATTATTTTTATGCACATAACCAACTTCGGATAAAAATCTACTATCTTTTGAACAATCTCTATTATCACCTAAAAAAAAATAATGATCTTTTGGGACTATAAATTTGTCAGAATTTTTAAAGGATATGTCATTTCTATATGATGCAAAATATTTTTTTCCATTTGGTAATTTTTCCTCGTATGTTGAAACACTTATTTCATTGTTTCCACAAAATAAATAATCATTGTTATTCTTTATGGTTTTAACTATTTGATTATTATTTAAATACAGATCCCCATCGATAAACTGCAAAACATCACCTGGTAATCCTATTAATCTTTTAATATAGTCAGTTCTGTTATCAGCAGGCGTTTTAAAAACAACAACATCTCCTCTTTCTGGATTATCACTTAATACACGCCCATTTAATATTGGTGGGCTAAAAGGAAATGAATGTTTACTATATCCATATGAAAATTTTGTCACAAATAATCTGTCCCCCACAAGTAAATTGGGTTCCATAGAAGAAGATGGTATATAAAAAGGTTGTATAAGAATTGATCTAATAAAAACTGCAATTATTAATGCAAAAATAAGAGTTTTAGTATTATCTAGTATTAATTTTTTCATTAAGTGTTTTCAAGTATTACGTAAGCAATAGAATGCTTATTTTCATCTGATAATGAAACATATATTTTTGGTTTATCTAATTTAAATTTTTTTTTAATAAAAGCTCTTACCTTTTTGGAAAGGTTTATTTTAGGTTTTCCTAATTTATTATTTATTATCTCTATATCTGAAAAATTTATATTATTTCTAAAACCAGTGCCTAAGGCTTTAACGAATGCCTCTTTGGCCGCAAATCTTTTTGCATAATAATTCGTTTTATTTTTTATATTTTTTGAAAATCTTATTTCTTTATTTGTAAAAATTCTTTTGATAAATTTCTTATTGTCGATTAATTTATTAATTCTTTTATTTTCAACAATATCAACACCATTTCCTATGATATTCATATTATCTAATTATTTTCTTAAAGTTTTTGATTACTTTATTCATTCCAAACAAAACTGACTCCCCAATAATAAAATGACCAATATTAAATTCTTTAATAAATTTGACTTTTTTTAATATTTTTGCTGTTTTATAATCCATGCCATGACCAGCATGTACTTCAATATTAAATTTATTTGCTAATTCTGAACATTTTTTAATTTTCTTGAGTTCGTTAAAATAATTTATTTTATTTTTAACTTTTAAAGATAATTTACCAGTGTGTAATTCAACACACTGTGCACCGATTTTTTTAGAAAGTTTTATATCTTCAATATTTGGATCAATAAACAGACTTGTACGAATATTAAGATTATTCATTTTTTGAATAATTCTCTTAATTTTTTTAAAATTTTTTTTAAGACTTAATCCACCTTCAGTTGTTATTTCTTGTCGTTTTTCAGGAACTATGCAAACAAAATTTGGTTTTGATTTGATTGCTATTTTCAACATTTCTTCGTTTGCAGCCATTTCCAAATTAATTGGTATTTTTTTATTTTTTGTGATTTTTTTCAAATCAACATCATTTATGTGTCTTCTATCCTCTCTCAAATGAATTGTAATTGAATCAGCTCCATATTTTAAGGCTGATAGTGCTGCCGAGTATGGATCAGGATGTTTTTCACCTCTTGCATTCCTTAAAGTAGCGACGTGATCAATATTTACACCTAATCTTATACTCATCTTAAAAATCTACTCCCTGGTTTTGTGATAGGAATTTTTTTTAGAAAATTTGGTAAATTTTTTTTGTTGTATGTGGGAACATCTAATTTAATCTGTGATATGATTTTTCCTTTTTTAATTTTTAAAGTTTTCTTATTTGATCTATTTATCAAACATGCATAACCCACAACTTTAGCCTGTTTTTTTTTAATAAGTTTTAAACATTCTAAACTCGATTTTCCTGTTGTTATGACATCTTCAATTATCAAAACTTTTGAATTTTTTTTTATATCAAAACCTCTTCGTAAATTGAATTTCCCCTCTACTCTCTCACAAAAAATTGTTTCCTTTTTAAGTATTCTTCCTATTTCAAATCCTATAACAATGCCACCCATAGCTGGTGCAAGTATAAGGTCAAATTTTTTAAAATTTTTTTTAATTTTCTTACTTAATGAATTACAGAAATTTTTTGATAGATGTGGATAGCTTAAAAGTTTTGCGCATTGTACATATTTTGGTGAATGAAGACCTGAAGATAATACAAAATGACCTTCTAAAAGAGCATTAGTTTTTCTTAAAACCGCTAAAGAGTCTTTTAAAGAAAGCATATTTTTTATTCTTATGTCTTATAATTTTAAAATTGTAATCTTTCTGTTTTAGTTCACTAATAAGTTTTGTAAAGTTTTTCAAATCATGGATTATTAAATTAAATCTAAAATTAATATTTTTTTTTGTCTTCTCCACCATTTCGACACTTGAAATATTAACATTATTAATACCTATCATAGTTGTCACATCACCTAATTTACCTGGCTCATCTTCTAAGGAAATCCACAGTGTAGTATTATATCTTTTCTGTTTTAAAGGTTTTGTGTTTTCTCTATATTGCCAATATCTACGTATAGCTGCCCTAGCCTTACCTGTTTTAGTACTAGTTAACCAATGCAATGATGGAGAAACTTTTTTAGATGTTATAATTTTAACGACATCTCCATTTCTGAGTACAGATTGCAAAGCTTGCTCATTACCATTTACTTCACATCCTACCGCTGTATCACCAACTTGAGTATGTACAGCATATGCAAAATCAATTGGTGTTGCATTTTTTGGAAGTTTAATAACAGATCCCTTCGGAGTAAAACAAAATACATTTTCTTGGAACATTTGTAGTTTTGTATACTCATAATAATGTTCTGGATTTTCATTTTTATCAATTATCTCGACAAGATCTGCTAACCAATCATACTCTTTCCATGTAAGTGAATTAAATTTTTCTGATGATTTATATTTCCAATGTGATGCTATACCTCTTTGTGCGAATTCGTGCATTTGACTTGTTCTTAATTGTATTTCAATTGGTCTTTGATTGGGACCAATGATTGCAGTATGAATAGATTTATAGTTATTAATTTTTGGTGATGATATGTAATCTTTAAATTTACCTGGTATGCAGTTCCATTTACTGTGTAAAGCTCCCAAACCTCTGTAACAGTTTTCAACATCATCAAGTATTATTCTAAAGCCAATAATGTCAGTTATTTGCTCTAATGAAGTTCTTTTCTTTTGAATTTTTCTCCATATTGAAAAAGGTGTTTTCTCTCTACTAAATATTTTAAATTTTAAATTATTTTTATTTAATAAATTTTCAAATTCAGACAATACATTATTATAATTAACTAAATTGCTATCTTTGATTTGGTTTAATCTATCTTTAATTAATTTTCTTGCCTCTGGATTCAAAACCTCAAAAGATAAATCCTCAAGTTCGTCTCTTATTCTATTCATACCCATTCTATCTGCTAACGGTGAATATATCTCCATAGTTTCTTTTGCTATTCTTTGACGTTTTTCAATTTTATCGATTGCTTTTAAAGTTCTCATATTATGTAATCTGTCAGCGAGTTTTACTAATAAAACTCTTATATCTTTAGAAGTAGCTAGAATAAGCTTTCTGAAATTTTCAGCTTTTGAATTAGATATGGCCTGATTTTCAAACTCAGAAATCTTAGTTACACCATCAACAAGATCTGCAACTTCTTTACCAAACTCTTCTTCTATAGTTTTGTAAGTAGCATGAGTATCCTCTATGGTATCATGTAACAAACCAGTTGCTATCGTAGCACTATCAAGTTTTAAATCTGTTAATATATTAGCCACTGCAACTGGATGAATAACGTATGGATCGCCAGAATGTCGTTTTTGGTTTTTATGCGCCTTCAGGGCGAATTCATAAGCCTTTGACAAAGCGTCAGGATTTAGAAATTTGTTATAAGATTTAACCTTATTAATGAGATCTTCAGAGTTAATCATATTAATGTTATATCATTTTTTTAGATTAATTTAATAGTTCTTAGTTCGTCTGTGGGCAAAGAAAATATTAAATCTTTAATATTTCTTTTTAAAATTGGATGAGACCAGTTTTTTGATATCTCAAATAGTGGAAATAAAACAAAATTCCTTAAATGCATTGACTTATGCGGGATTGAAAGGTTTTGATTATTTTTTTTTAAATTATAAACTTTCCCACTAAAATCAATAATATCAATATCACAAACTCTAGGATGATTTTTTCTAGCTTTTTTTCTACCAATCTTTATTTCTATTGATTTAATGATGTTAAATAATTTAATGGGATTAAAAGAGGTTTTCACCAATATCACTGAGTTTACGTAAAAAGGAAATTTTTTGTTAGGCCAGGATTCAGTTTTATAAAAGCTTGAAGATTTCAAAATTTGAATGTTGCTCTCTATGATTAATTGCTGAGTTTTAATTAAATTGCTAATTTTATTTCCAAGATTGGAACCTAGTGCTAAATACACATAATTAGCTCGATTTTCTAAAGTACCTTGCTTTTTCACGGTTCCAATCTCTAGTTTTTTTTGTATTTCGTTTATCATGCTGTTTTTTTCCTTTTGCAACAGCAATTTCTAGCTTTGCTTTCCCCTTTTTAAAATACATTTTTGTGGGAACTAATGTAAATCCTTCTTCATTAACTCTACCAATCAATTTATTAATTTCTTTTTTATTTAATAATAATTTTCTTTCAGAATAAGGGTTATGATTTGAATAACTGGCTTGTTTATAAATAGGAATATGAGAATTAATTAAATAAATTTCACCATCTTTTTCAATTGCGTATGAATCTGCAATATTAACTTTACCGTCTCTTATGGATTTTATTTCAGATCCTCTTAGTACAATTCCAGCCTCAAAAAGTTCTTTAAAGAAATAATTAAAAGAGGCTTTTCTATTTAATGTTATGATTTTTAAACCACTTAAGGTTTTTTTATTCATTAATTAATTTTGCGATTTTAAGTGCCTTCTCAACCTCTTCTTTGGTAGTATCCATAATTTTAACTAGTGGTAATCTTACAGCATCATCACATAAGTTTAGTAGTTTAGCAGCATATTTTACAGGTGATGGATTACTTTCAATAAAAAGTGACTTGTGAAGAGGTTGTAATGAGTTATCAATTTTCTCTGCTTGACTAATTTTATCTTGATCTCCGGAATTAGATAATGATTGCATCTCAGAACAAAGTTTAGGGGCAACATTAGCTGTGACAGAAATACATCCAATACCTCCCCTTTTGTTATATTCAAAAGCTAAACCATCCTCTCCTGTTAGCTGGATAAATTCCGATCCCATTTTATTTTTGTGTTGGTCTACTCTCTCAAGAATTCCAGTTGCATCTTTTACTCCAGCAATATTTTTAAGCTCAAACATTCTTGCCATTGTATCAACTGAAACATCAATTACAGATCTTCCTGGAATATTATAAACAATTATAGGTATTCCACAGTTATCGTTAATGGCTTTGTAGTGTTGATATAAACCCTCTTGAGTAGGCTTGTTATAATATGGAGTAACTACTAATGCACCATCAGCACCAGCTTTTTCCGCGTGCTTTGTGAGATTTATTGCTTCTTCAGTTGAATTAGATCCAGTGCCTGCAATAACCGGTATTTTTCCTTTTGCTTCATTTATACAAAGTTCGATAACTTTTTCATGTTCTTTATGACTTAAAGTTGGAGATTCACCTGTTGTACCAGCAGGAACTAGTCCATGTGTACCATTTTCCAGATGAAAATTGATTAACTTTATATAACTTTCTTCATCTAATTTATTATCCTTAAACGGGGTAACTAAAGCAACATTTGAACCTTTAAACATAATTATTTATATCATAAGTTGTCGTTTATTTTAAAAATGAAGAAAAAATCATTTAAAATCTTTACTACAATTATCTTCTTTTTATTAAGTATTCAATCAGCATTTTGTGGAAATTTAGTAACACCTAAGCCAAAACCTAATTTAACAAAGGAAAAAAAAGATAAAAATGTTTCAGGGATAATCATACCAAAATTTAAACCAGGAACATATGTATCAGAGGATCAATTAAAGCTTTTAAAAGAACTAGAAAAAGAAATTGTTGTCAAAAGAGTTGATGGAATAATAATTCCAAAAAATAAACCTCTTATTGTTCACAAGAAAAGGTTAAGTACTACAAAAAAATCAAAATATTATAGTGATAGAGATCTTAATTACGCAAGACAAGCAGTTGCTTTTATGGAGAAAAGTAACTGGAAAGATGCATTAAAAGTAGCAAAAAAAGCTAGAGCAAAGTCTATATATAATTTTATACAATGGCGACATTTGCTAACACCAGGCAATAGAGCAACATTTTATGATTATAAAAACTTTATTGAAAGTGTTCAAACATATCCACGTTTAAGCCGTGTCAAATATTTAGCAGAACATAAATTATCTACAAAAAATCAATCACCTAAAGAAATAATTAAATGGTTTGAAAAACATCCATACACAAGTGGCTTTGGTGAGATGGTTTTAGGAGAAAGCCTAATTAAATCAGGTAATAAGCAAAAAGGAATTCAATTAATAAAAAAAGGATTTATAAGAGCTGATTTAACAAAAAGTGATCTGATTAATTTTAGAAAAAAATTTAAAAAATATTTAACATCCGAAGATTATGTAAAAAGGGCTGATCATCTTGCTTGGGGAAATAAACATTGGGATTTAAAAAGAATGTTAAGATATTTGCCAAAAGATTATCAACTTTTATACACAGCAAGACAAATACTTATGAGTAATTCATATGGTGTTGATACTGCTATATCTAAAGTACCAGCAAAATTAAAAAATGATGCAGGTTTAAATTATAACAGATTAAAATGGAGAGTAAAAAGAGGAAGACTCGATAGCTCATTAGATATTTTATTTAATATAAAAAATACTAAAGAATATATGGTTAGACCTGATAAATGGTGGGGTGAAAGATCTAAAATTGCAAGAAAATTAATCTATAAAAAAAGATATGAAGAGGCGTATAAAGTAACTAGCAAGAATGCATTGTCTAAAGGACCAGAACTTGCTGAAGCTGAATGGTTAAGTGGATGGATAGCTTTAAGCTTTTTAAACGATCCAATTTTAGCAAAAGATCATTTTATTAAATTTTATGAAAATGTCAGCTACCCAATCAGTCTATCCAGAGGTGCTTATTGGTTAGGAAGAACTTATGAAAAATTAAAAGATAAAGAAAATTCAAAGAAATGGTATGTAATTGGCTCAAAATATCCAACAACATATTATGGTCAATTATCTCATATGAAAGCAAAGCCTAGAGAGAAATTTGAATTATCGGAATTAATGCAAATTGATAAAAATTATGCTGAAAGTTTTTATAGAAATAAAATTGTTGCTACTGTCCATTTATTAGATGAACTTAATAAAGATAAGTATACTAAGCATATTTTAAGGTATTTAGCTAATGACAATATAGATAAAGGTAGTGAAGTGCTTGCTGCAAAGTTAGCAACAGATATTGGTAGATTTGATTTTGCAATTCAGGTTTCAAAGATTGCTTCGTATCAAAAAAGATTTCACAATAAATATAATTATCCAATTATAAGCACTCCTACAAAAGTTGGTGGAAGAAAAATACC
The DNA here is from genome assembly GCA_902616205.1 of uncultured Pelagibacteraceae bacterium. Classification (GTDB taxonomy): domain Bacteria; phylum Pseudomonadota; class Alphaproteobacteria; order Pelagibacterales; family Pelagibacteraceae; genus Pelagibacter. Next base: position 3,747 of record CACMRY010000022.1, on the reverse strand, counting down.
AGAGTCGGCTTTAATACTTTCCATCATTAGACAAGAAAGTGAGTTTGATACAAGCGCAAATAGTAGAGTTGGTGCTCAAGGTTTAATGCAGTTGATGCCATACACTGCGAAAACAGTTGCTAAGCAGGCAAAACTTTCATATTCAAAATCAAGATTAACTAAAAGTCCTGAGTACAATATAAATCTTGGTTCATTTTACATAGCTGGATTAATTCTTGAATACGATGGATCCTACCCTTTCTCAATGGCTGCTTACAATGCAGGGCCCAAGAGAGTAAAATATTGGAAAAGATTAAATAAGAACCCACAAAAAAAACAAACCGACTATATAGATTGGATTGAATTAATACCTTTTAAAGAGACTAGAAATTATGTCCAAAGAGTATTAGAGAATTACAATGTCTATAGATATGTATTGTCGCAAAAACCAATATATTTAAAAGATTTTTTCAAAAACAACCCATTATATTGATGGCGGAAGGAGAGGGATTCGAACCCTCGGTACACCTTTTCAAGCGTACGGCGGTTTAGCAAACCGCTGGTTTCAACCAGCTCACCCATCCTTCCAGTTAATACACCAATTAGCAGAAATTTTTAAATTTATAAAGAAAAAACAATTAATTTAATAGCAATACAAAGAGTTAAGATTTGCTTGAAACTGTAAACGTAACTTTATTATCATTAAAATCTAAACCTTTTCCAGTTACAGATCCATCTTTAATCCATTTCAGTGTGCCAGAAGCACCCATATTATTTGAACAGGAAAGCTGCCAAGTGCCTTTACCGCCTTTTTGAAGTATATAGTTGCCTTCGCAGGAACCATCATTGTTTGGTAAATCTAAATTAATGTTACCTTTATAATTTTTTTCGTCAAAATCTATAATTCCAGCAATTAAATCAGAGTAACCTTTCCAGCTTAATGCTATAGCTCTTTCACCCTTCAATGAATAAGAATTGCTTGCAGATGAGTTGTCAGTATTTTTTTTTTGTGTGGTATCTTCATTTGACGATGTAATATTAAAATTATTTTTATAAAATCCTAGCTTGTTTAGTTTGTCTCGAAATTCTTGATCTGACATTTTTTTACTAAATTTTGCTGCTTTTCCTTTTGCTGGGTTAATTCCATTTTTCCATTTAACGGTTCTTAATCTTGCAAATTTTTTACATTTTTTACCTGTTAAACTTTCACATTGTTTAATATCAGTTTTTGCACTTCCTGGAGCACAATTTGCTCCTTGTGAACAAGTCCAGTAGGTTCCATCAGTTCCATCAATTGTTACATAAAAATCGGAAGGATATTTTCTACCACCAGGATTACTTATATATTTAATAAAATAATCTACCATTCCTTCAGTTAATTGAAGTTGACCTTCTCCATACGGTGAATCGGATTTTGATATATTTGGGTTAATAATCGATACAAATAATATAGATAAAGCAGCTATTAATTTTTTCATTTTAATAATTTAGCATATTTTAACGTGACTGTATGTAGTATTTGAAAAGATTGAATATTCAATATTAATCAAGTATTTTCTGGCAAAATGAAAAACAAATATTCAATTTTTTCTTTAATCAAAAATGCATTCTCAGACCATGAGAATTGGCAACAAGCATGGGGTGATCCTGAGCCTAAGAAAGAATATGATGCTGTTATAGTTGGAGGCGGCGGGCATGGTCTTGCTACTGCTTATTATTTAGCAAAGAAACATAACTTAACAAATATTGCTGTCGTAGAAAAAGGTTGGATTGGTGGTGGCAACACCGGAAGAAATACTACAATTATAAGATCAAACTATTTATGGGATGCAAGTGCAGGTCTTTATGATCATGCATTGAAAATTTGGGAAAATTTATCTCAAGAATTAAATTATAATGTGATGTTCAGTCAAAGAGGTGTAATGAACCTTGCTCACAATTTACAAGATGTTAGAGATTTAAAAAGAAGAACACATGCAAATAGATTAAATGGTATTGATGCTGTTTGGCTTGAAACTGATGAAGTAAAAAAATTCTGTCCAATTATAAATACATCACAAGATATAAGATATCCTGTTTTAGGAGGAACATTACAAAGAAGAGCAGGAACAGCACGGCACGATGCTGTAGCTTGGGGATATGCACGTGGTGCGAATGAAATGGGTGTTGATATAATTCAAAATTGTGAGGTTAAAGGAATAAAAAGAAATGGTGATAAGGTTGAAGGTTTAGAAACTACAAAAGGTTTTATTAAAACTAAAAAAATAGGAGTAGTTGCGGCAGGTCATTCTAGCGTTATTGCAAATATGGCAGGTATTAAACTTCCACTAGAGAGTAAACCTCTTCAAGCTTTGGTATCTGAACCAGTAAAACCAATTATTGATACTGTTGTTATGTCTAATGCAGTTCACGCTTATGTAAGTCAATCAGACAAAGGTGAGCTAGTCATTGGTGCTGGGACTGACTCATATGTTTCATACACACAAAGAGGTAGTCATAATATTGTAGAAGATACATTAAAGGCTATCTTAGAGCTCTACCCTATTTTTAGTCGAATGAAAATGTTAAGACAATGGGGAGGAATTGTTGATATTTGTCCTGATGCAAGTCCAATAATAAGCAAAACCAATATAAAAGGTTTATATTTTAATTGTGGATGGGGTACTGGAGGATTTAAAGCAACACCAGGTTCAGGGGATTTATTCGCTCACACTATTGCAAATGATGAACCACATAAATTAAATGCAGCGTTTAATTTAAATAGATTTGTAAGTGGTGATCTTGTAGATGAACATGGCGCTGCAGCAGTCGCACACTAATAATGTTTTTAATTAATTGTCCTTTTTGTGGTGAAAGAGATCAAAGTGAGTTTTCATCTGGTGGTGAAGCACATATTGTTCGTCCAAAACAGCCAACGGAATTAAGTGATGATCAATGGGCTGAATTTCTTTTTATGAGAAAGAATATTAAAGGAGTTCAATTTGAAAGATGGAACCACTCACATGGATGTAGAAAATGGTTTAATGTTGTAAGAGATACCTCGAATGACAAAATACATTCTGTATATAAAATGGGTGAAAAACCACCAGTAAAATAAATATTTATGTCAGATTTAAGAGTACATAAAACTAAATATATAAATGAGACTAAAAGAGTGTCATTTAAATATGATAGTAAAAATTATTTTGGATACGAAGGTGACACACTTGCCTCTGCTTTATTGGCAAACGGTGTTCATTTAATAGGAAGAAGTTTTAAATATCATAGACCTAGAGGTATAATGTCGTGTGGTTCTGAAGAACCTAATGCAATTTGTCAGATTAGTGACAAAAATGATTTAACAGAACCAAATGTTAGAGCTACAGAAATAGAGATATATGATGGGTTAGAGGCATTTTCACAGAATTGTTGGCCAAATGTGAAGTTTGATATTGGAGGTATAAACAATTTAATATCCCCACTTATACCAGCAGGTTTTTATTATAAAACTTTTATGTGGCCGAAAAGTTTTTGGAAAAAAGTTTATGAACCTTTAATCAGAATGTCCGCTGGACTTGGAAAATCACCAACCGAACCTGATCCAGATATATATGATCACAAATATGTTCATTATGATGTACTTGTAATTGGTGGTGGATTATCTGGAATAGTATCAGCAAAAATAGCTGCAAAAAGTAATTTAAAAACTTTATTAGTAGATGATAAAAAAACACTTGGTGGTTCAACTATTTATCAAAATAACGACAGTTTTAAAATCGATGATCAGCA
>CACMRY010000021.1 GCA_902616205.1 uncultured Pelagibacteraceae bacterium | reverse complement strand
AGCAAAACCATCTGACCTCTTACCAGAACTTCAAGGAAGACTTCCGATTAGAGTTGAGCTTGATGCGTTAAACAGTGATGATTTTAAAAGAATTTTGAAAGAACCAGATAACAGTTTGATAAAACAGTACAAGGCACTTTTAAAAACAGAAAATGTAGATCTTGAATTCACAGACGATGGCATTGACACTATTGCTAATATTGCAAGTGAAGTAAATACAACCGTTGAAAATATTGGTGCAAGACGTCTTCATACCATTATCGAAAGAGTACTAGATGAGATTAGTTTTACAGCTACAGATAGAGCTGGTGAAAAAATAACAGTGGACTCTGAATATATTAAGAAAAATATTGGTGAACTAGTAAAAGATACCGATCTGTCTAAATTTATTCTATAATTTCTTTCTTAAATAAATCTCAAAATTTCCTTTTGATGGACTGTCAACAGCTTGCTGATCAATTTTTATAATTTTTGACATTAGGTGAGGGCTATCTTTAATAAAGCTAGGTACAGAGTGCTTTAGTATACTTAAATCTTTAGATTGATATGGATCATCTAAATTTTTTGATCTAAGTCCTTTACCAGTTATTATATTTATTTTTATTACATTTTGATCATAACAATCTTGGATAAATTCAGAAACTTTTTGATTTGCCTCGTCAAGAGTAAATCCGTGAAGATCTATAACTTTCTCTCCAATTCTATTCTGGTTATCTAAAGATTCTTTATCTTTGTTATCTAGCTTTTCTGAGCTTTCTAAGAAATTTTGCCAGTCTTTTTCATCTTTATCTGAAAGTTTTTTTGTCAATTAAGCTTGGGTGTCAATTAGTACCCAATTTGGATTTACTGATCTACTATCTTTAGAAAATTTCCAAATATCATGAACTTTTTTTATTTTCTCAGGATCACCTGAAACTGTTTTGTTTTCTTTGTCCTTAATATGCGAAATGATTTCACTTACAAACTCGACGGTTACCTCTAGCATGTTTTTATTTTGTTCATGATTTTTAATTTCTGCAGAGTTAATTCCTATAAAAGTAGTGTTAGAAGATAAATTTTTAGATTTTCTGTCTTTTACTGCTTGGTCAAATTGATCATAAACTTCTTTACCTAACAATGATTTGATATCCTTTAACTTTCCTTCGGAAAAACTTGTGACAATCGTTTCGTAAGCAATTTGTGCACCTTTTAAGAATTCTTTTTTAGCATTATCATCAAATGTATCAGCGTTTAACTTTACATCAGTTTTGACTATTGGCGTCTCATGGGGAAAGCTTTGGTTAATATCTTCTTCAAAGCCTGATTTTTTTCCTAAAATTCCTCTTAATCTTAGAAATATAAACCCTGCAATCATTGCAAGAAGGATGATATCGATATATTCAAAGCTATAATTCATATGATAATAATATTTACTATGTTGCCTAATTTCAACTGGCAATTTACATTATAGACAAATGAACTCAGTATTAATTCTTATTTTAACTATTCCTTTAATTGAAATTTACTTATTTATTAAAATAGGATCCTCAATTGGGGCTTTTAACACAATTAGTTTAATTTTGCTCACAGCAATTATAGGGGTTGCTTATGCAAGATACGAGGGATTTAACACTCTAAGGTCTGGGATGGCCCAATTAGTTAAAAATGAAGTTCCAATTTATGAAATTGTGTCAGGCGCCGCCCTAACATTTGCTGCTATTCTCTTAATTATTCCTGGTTTCGCCACTGATTGTTTGGGATTACTTTTAATTATTCCAATTACAAGAAAACTTATCTTTAATGCTTTTTCTAAAAAATTTAATAAAAAAAATAATACACACGAAAAAAAAGATTTTATTGAAGGTGAATATAAAGATATGGATGAAAAATAATGCCTGTTAAACATAAAATTATGCTCACTTACACAAAAGATTTGTCTGTTGAAATACCAGATGTGCAAACCCTTCTTTTGGCAAGAGAAAGAATATCAAAATATAAAATCACTTTAGATATAAGCTCAAAACCATTAAAAAATAAAATGATAGAGGTTTTTACTAAACTTAAATACACAGATGTAGAAGAAAGTAAAAAAAAAGCACTCTTTGAACTTCTCCATTCAACAGTTGTTGAAATTGAAGATACAAATGTTGAAAAAAAGGAAATGGAAAAATTTATACTTTGTGATTTACAGCTTGAAGTTTTTCCAAAAATACGCGAAGCTTTTGTTCAAATACTCAGAAACTCAGGATTCCCGGAAGCTAATTTTTCAGGTGAAATTGATTTTAATAAATTATACCAACAAAGGTCAAATCAATAAAAATTTTTTTTTAAATCTCTTTTCAAGAATTCCTTGTGTTTTTTAAGTTCTTCTGGTGTGGGATATACAATTTTTTTTGAATAAGTTATATTTTTATTTTGAATTTCAACAGAATTAATATCAACAAAGTTTGAAAAATTTAGTTTGGGCTCTTTTTGATCTAGTAGATTTATATAAACTTTAGCAAGTAGTTCACAATCAATTAATGCTGTGTGTTTATCTCTTTTTGAATTATCTATTCTAAATCTCTTACAGAGAGCATCCAAACTTATACCTGAGCCAGGAAATTTGTTTCTAGCAAGGTCTAGTGTATCGACGGTATTTTCTTTATTTATTTCTGGTTTACCGGCAATAGATAGTTCGTTGTTTAAATGTGAAATATCAAATTCTGCATTATGTATTATTATTTTTTTATCTTTAATAAAATTTAAAAATTCATCTGCTATTTCAAAAAACTTTTTTTTATCAGATAAAAATTGATCAGAATAGCCATGAACTTCAAATGCTTTTTCAGATACTTTTCTTTCTGGATTTAAATAGCAATGAAATATATTTTTTGTCGGGACTAAGTTATCAAGTTCTACACAACCAATTTCAACAATACGGTGACCATCTTTAACAGATAGTCCAGTTGTTTCAGTATCTAAAATTATTTCTTTCATATATTTAAGATTTCAGTTTTTATATTTTTAACATCATTTTTAATTTTTGTTACGTTAAATGTATTCTTAATAACAAAATTAGATAATTTTTTCTTTTTGGTTAATGATAACTGTAAGCTTTTCAAATTTCTGTTTAGTTTTTCATCAAAATATTTCCTCTTTTTTAATCTTTTTTGAATATCTTTTCTTTTCGCTTCCACAAAAATTAACACATCTCCTTTCTTATTTAGTTTATTTTCTAAATATAAAGGGATGTCTAGTACTACTAATTTTTTAGAACTATTCTTGATTAAAAATTTATTCATTCTAGTTCTAACAATTGGATGAACAATTTTTGAAATCTTTTTAAGATTGTTTTTACTATCCAATACAGCTTTCAGTAAAAATTTTTTATCTAAGTGATCTGAAATAATATATTTAGGCAACGCTTTTTTAATTTTTCGGTAACAAGATCTGTCATTTTTATAAATTTTAGCAACTTCTTTATCAGCGTTAAAGATTGGACAATTAAATTGTTTAGAAACAAAACTTTTACCAGCACCTATATCTCCCAATATTGCTATTCTAATCATCTAAAAGATTTAAGACCTGTTCATTAATTTCTGGCTTTAAATTATTCCATAATTCAAATGCTTTTTGTGCTTGATAAGCAAACATCATTTTACCGTTTTCAATTATATTGCCTCTTTTTTTTGCCTCATCTAAAAATAATGTTTTTGATGGTTTATATATTACATCATAAAAAAACTTATCCTTGCCAATTTTATCATAATCTATATTAATTTTATCATTAGGATTAAGACCTAAGCTTGTTACATTTATTACGACATCGGCAGCTGGTGTCTCTCCCCAATCAACTACATCAATATCTCCGAACTTAGTTTTCAAATTTTCTGATTTAATCTTTGTTCTATTGGTGATTAAAATTTTTGATGCTTTAATTTTTTTTAAAACATAAATTATAGATGGAGCAACTCCTCCAGCCCCTAAAATAAGGACAGTTTTATTTTTAATTTTATCGATATAATTTAATAAGGATAATTCAAAACCATCTACATCCGTATTAAATCCGAAAATTTTGTTCTCTTTTTTAAGTATTGTATTCACAGATTGGGTAGCGTCAGCATCCTCGCTTAGTAAGTCTAAATATTTAATTATTTTTGTTTTATAAGGGACGGTTACATTTGCCCCAAAAATCTCATTTTTTCTGATTTTAGACACAATATTCTGCAGTTCTGGTTCATTAATTTTTTTTTTTTCATATAGTGCATCCATATTATTCTGTTTGAACCAATAATTATGTAATTTGGGAGAAAGTGAATGTTCTATTGGATCACCAATTACTAAAAATTTTTTCATTTATAATTTTCCATATATGTTTTTATCTGTGTTATTGGTAAACCCATTATTGTATCTTTATCACCTTCTATTTTCTCAAATAAATTTTTTCCCTCTCCCTCTATTTGATAAACATTATAAGCGTATAATGCTTCATCTGAGATTTTGTTTAAATAATCTTTTAGCTCTAAGTCTGAAAAATTTTTCATAGTAAGTTTTGCTTTATCAGTATGATTCCAAATCATTGAGTTATTTTTTGAAATACAAACAGAACTTATTAGATAATGTGAATTACCATTTAATTTTCTTAATATATTCATCGCCTCTTCTCTTGAAGATGGCTTTGAGATTAATTCACCATTTAAATCTATTACACTATCAGCTCCTAATACTAATTTGTCATACACATTAGAACTAACTTTATTTGCTTTTAACTCAGCTAGATTTTTAGAAATAATTTCAGGTGTTGCTCCTTCGGCGATTAAACTATTTTTAATTGAATCTTCGTCAACATTTGATTGAATAACTTCACAATCTATATTGTGTTCGGTTAATATATCTTTTCTTACCTTGCTTTTCGAAGCCAATACTATTTTCATTATTTATTTTTTATTTCATAAATTTTTATGATTGAAGCAGCGGTTTCTTCAACAGATTTTCTTGTAACATCTATTGTTGGCCATTGATTTTTTCTGAAAATTTTTTTTGAGTTTTCAACTTCTTCTTTAATTTTTTCTAAATTTGTGTACTCCGTGCTTTCATTTTCTTTCAAGCTATTTAGTCTATTCTTCCTTATATCAAATAATCTTTCAGCTTCGGTTGTTAAACCCACAATACAAGGTTTAAAGTTCCTGCTTGTTATTCTCGTTGGTATTGATTTTTCATTGACTAATGGAATATTTGAAGTTTTGTAGCCTTTATTAGCCAAGTAAATAGAGGTTGGGGTTTTGCTTGTTCTGCTGACCCCTAACAAAATAATATCAGATTTCTCTAAATCATCAGTTTGATTTCCATCATCATGGTTCATTGTAAATTGGATAGCTTCTATTCTTTGATAGTATTCTTCATTGAGTACGTGTTGACCACTTGGTTCATGCGATGCTCTCTGATTTAATATTTTAGAAAAACTTAATATTAAATCACCCAGAACACCAAAACAGGGAATTTGTTTAGATTGAGCCTGATCTGCTAAATACTTAGCAAGCTTACTATTAACGATTGTATAAAGTATGATTGGGTTCTCTCTTTTTTTTGCTTTTTCTAAAATCTGCTGAATTTGATTCTCTGTTCTGGTGAAAGAAAAATTATTAAGTTCGTATTCAAAGTTTGTAAACTGTGCTTTTAATGCCAAAAAAATCCTATCTAGAGTTTCGCCAGTTGAGTCGGAGATTAAATAAATTTGATGTTCATTTTTCATGTATAAAGTGTCAATAAAATATCACTAAAATTTAATAATTAGTGATTAGTAAATATTTGTAATTAATATTATAAATAATTACTGTTATTAAACATTTTTTTACATGTTAATTAATTAAAAACCAGAATTCTTTAATTGGTAAAAATTATTAATTTACATTGAAAAATAAACGTTAAATTTACGATTAAATGTTAATAAATTGTATATAAAGTGTGTAAATTAGATAATTTACGTAATTCACATATCATAATACTAATACAATAAATATTAATTAATCTATTTATAAATGACTCCAATTCAAAAATGTATTGTTGAAAAAAAGAGTAATCTAAACCCTATATGGTTAATGAGACAGGCTGGAAGATATTTACCTGAATTTCGTGAAATAAGGAGTAAAAATCAAGATTTTATAAAACTATGTCTTAGTGAAAATTTAGCATCCGAAATAACTTTACAACCTATAGAGAGATTTAATTTTGACGCTGCAATTATTTTCTCAGATATTCTAATGCTACCATATGGTCTTAATCAAAGGGTTGAGTTTGAAAAAAATTTTGGTCCGAAGTTAGGAGATTTAAATTTAGATGAGTTGAAAAATATTGATGAAGTAGATTTTTCTTTTAAATTAAATTCTGTTTATAAGGCAATTAATATAACATCAAATAAAATTAATAGAGATGAAAAAGACCTAATTGGATTTGTAGGTGCCCCATGGACAATTTTAGTATATATGATCAATAAAATTTCCCCCAAAAAAAGACTTAGAGAAGACTTCTTTAAAGATGAATTTTTAATTAATAGATTATTATCAATTATTGATAGGTTTCTTAAAATTCATATTAAAAATCAAGTTGAAGCAGGCGCTACGATTATACAAATATTTGATAGCTGGGCTGGACTGCTTGAAAAGAATATTCCCGAATATATTTACATACCAACTTTAAGCCTTGTAGAATATACAAAAAATCTTGGTGTGCCGGTAATATGTTTCCCCAGAGGAATAAAAGACTACAAAAACTTTTGTGATATTGTTAAACCAAGCGCTGTTAATATTGATTATGATATAGATCCAAAGGATATTGTTAAAAATTTAGATATTCCCATTCAAGGTGGTTTAGATCCAAAGATACTATTAAAAGATGAAGATACATTAGAAAAGGAGACGAAAAAATATTTAACTATATTTAAAGATCATCCTTATATATTTAATCTGGGACATGGAATTTTACCTGAAACAAAAATTGAAATGGTTGAAAAATTAGTAAAAACTGTGAGATCATTTAATTAATGGAAGATCACCCTAAAATTAATTTTGGGAAAACTGGAGTTTTGCTGGTTAATCTAGGGACTCCAGAAACCACAGGTTGGTTTGATATAAGAAAGTATCTTAAAGAATTTCTCTCCGATAAAAGAGTTATAGAAGTTAATCCGATACTGTGGAAATTCATCCTGAATGTTTTCATTTTGACATTTAGACCCTCTAAAACAGCAAAAGCATACAAAGAAATTTGGATGGAAAAAGAAAACATGTCTCCTCTAAGATACTACACAAAGTTACAGGTCGAAAAAATTGACAAATTGATTGAAAATGAAAACGTTATAATCGATTATGCAATGAGATATGGAAACCCAAGTATAAAAAGTAAAATAAATAAACTTCACGAAGCTGGTTGTGAGCACCTTTTAATTATTCCTCTATACCCACAATATGCTGCAGCAACAACAGCAACAGTATGTGATGAAGTATATAGATCTCTTATGAATATGAGATGGCAACCAAGTTTAAAAATTGTTCCACATTATGAGTCAGAGGAACTTTATATTAATGCATTAGTAAATTCATTAAATAAAAAAATTTCAGAAATTAATTGGAAACCAGACCTTATAATTGCTTCTTACCATGGAATCCCGCAAAAATATTTTGATAAGGGCGATCCTTATCATTGTTACTGCCATAAAACCACAAGGCTAATATCAGAAAAATTCAAAGATATTAAAATAAGAACAACTTTTCAATCAAGGTTCGGCCCCGAACAATGGTTAAAACCTTATACTGATAAAACTTTAGAAGAATTACCAAGCGACAATATAAATAATATCTTAGTAATTTGTCCTGGATTTGCCTCAGATTGTGTTGAAACTTTAGAAGAAATCGCAATTCAAGGCAAAGAGAGTTTTTTAAAATCCGGAGGAAAAAACTTTGATATGATACCGTGTTTGAATGATAACGAAGATCATATTAAGCTTCTAGAATATCTTATAATTAAAAATTTATAAATTTATGAACTATTATTTGTTATTTAAGTCACTACATTTAATAGCAGTTATATCTTGGATGGCTGGATTGTTGTATTTGCCAAGAATTTTTGTTTATCATGTTGAAAATTATCAAAAAAAAGAAACTACTGAAATTTTTGAGACCATGGAAAGAAAGCTTTATTTTTACATAATGAGACCAGCAATGCTGATATCCTGGCTCTTCGGCATACTCTTGATTTTTCAAATAGGTTTTGAGTCTTTCTCACAACTTTGGCTTCAAATTAAAATTTTTTTAGTAATAATTTTGACCATCTATCACGAGTATTTGGGAAAATGCCTAAATTCTCTTAAAAATGGTTCAAACACAAAATCCTCTAGATTTTTTAGAATAATTAACGAAATTCCAACAATACTGTTAATTTTAACAGTATTTATCGTAATTTTTAAACCGATCTAGCCTTGATATTTGATACTTAATATATATATTTATCTCATCTAACAACAAATCCCCTTTAACTATGAATATTCAAGAACTTAAAGAAAAAAGCTCCGAAAAGCTAATTACTGAAGCCGAAAAACTTGGTATTGAAAACGCTAGCACATTAAGAAGACAAGAAATTTACTTTGCCATATTAAAAAAATTGGCTGAAAAAGGTGAAGAAATTACTGGCGGAGGGGTTTTGCAGCTTTTACAAGATGGTTTTGGTTTTTTAAGAGCAATGGAGTCTAATTATCTCCCAGGCGCAGACGATATATACGTAAGTCCAAGCCAAATTAGAAGGTTTGGTCTAAGAACAGGCGATACTGTTGAGGGCCCAATAAGATCTCCAAAAGAAGGTGAAAGATATTTTGCTTTATTGCAAGTATCCAAAATAAATTTTGAGGAACCTGATAAATTTAAACACAAAATAGCTTTTGATAATTTAACTCCACTCTACCCTAACAAGCAATTTATAATGGAAGTTGAGACCACAAAAATTGAAAAAAAACCTGACTTGACCCCAAGACTAATTGATCTTGTCAGTCCAATTGGAAAAGGACAAAGATCATTGATTATATCACCGCCAAAAGCTGGTAAAACGATGATTTTGCAAAGTATAGCTAACTCGATTACAGCGAATCATCCAGAGTGTTATTTAATGGTTTTATTAATTGATGAAAGACCTGAAGAGGTAACAGATATGCAGCGAACTGTTAAAGGAGAAGTAATAAGCTCAACATTTGATGAGCCCGCTCAAAGACACGTTGCAGTTGCTGAAATGGTTATTGAAAAAGCTAAAAGACTAACTGAGCATAAAAAGGATGTTGTAATTTTATTAGATTCAATAACAAGGCTTGGACGAGCTTATAACGCTGTAGTTCCAAGTTCAGGAAAAGTTTTAACCGGAGGTGTAGATGCTAATGCTCTTCAAAGGCCAAAAAGATTTTTTGGTGCAGCAAGAAATATTGAGGAAGGTGGATCATTAACAATTATAGCTACAGCGTTAATTGATACTGGAAGCAGAATGGATGAAGTCATATTTGAAGAATTTAAAGGTACCGGTAACAGTGAAACAATATTAGATAGAAAGATATCTGAAAAGAGAATATTCCCAGCGATAGACATAACTAAATCGGGCACAAGAAGAGAAGAGCTATTATTTGATAAATCCGACCTTCAAAAAATGAATGTATTAAGAAGAATTATTGCCCCAATGGGCTCAATGGATGCAATAGAGTTTATAAATTCTAAATTAAAAGATACTAAAAATAATGCAGAATTTTTTAATTCTATGAATAAACCATCTTAACGATTTATTTTCCCAAAATACTGATATAATTTATGGATGACATTTTATGCTCTATCTTCAGGGCCAGGTTTATCAGGTGTAGCTGTTATTAGAGTTTCTGGATCTGAAACAGCAAGCGTTATTAAACATCTCACAAATTCTAGTTTACCAAAACCTAAAGAGGCAACTTTAAGAAAATTTGTGAATAAAAAAAATGAATTGATAGATGAAGGTATACTTTTATGGTTTCCTGGACCAAATAGTTACACAGGTGAAGATATGGCTGAATTCCATGTTCATGGAAGCAGAGCAGTAATTGAAGCAATACAAAGTTCAATATCAGAAGTATCTAATTGTAGACTTGCATCTCCAGGAGAGTTCACGAAAACCGCTTTCCAGAATGGAAAAATAGATTTACTGAAAGCAGAGGGTATTTCAGACTTAATTTCATCAGAAACAGAAATTCAGCGATTACAAGCTATAAAAATAATGGAGGGTAAAAGTTCAAAAATATTTGAAACTCTCAGACATACACTTATTAAAGTTTTATCTAAGTTAGAGGCTAAAATTGACTTTCCAGATGAAGATCTGCCAATTGAAATCCTAGACGGAATAAAAGCAGATACAACTAAAGCATTAGCTGATCTAAAGAAATTATTGGATGATCAAAGAGTAGGAGAAAGAATAAGAGAAGGATTTAAAATATCCATAATTGGACCTACAAATGTAGGTAAATCTTCTCTCCTTAATCATTTAGCAAACCGTGAAGTAGCAATTGTGTCTGAAATAGCTGGTACGACAAGGGATGTTATAGAAACACATCTCAATTTGGATGGATATCCAGTTATTTTATCTGACACAGCTGGCATCAGAGATTCTAAAGATGAAATAGAAAGAAGAGGTATAAAGTTAAGTCTAAAAAATGCAAATGAAGCAGACTTAAATATTATAGTCTTAGAGCCAAAAAGCGTTGATTTTCAAAGCTTTTTAAATGCTTTGAGCCAGGATAAGAATATTATTGTCGTTAATAAATTGGATAATATTGATGATAAAATAAATGATGAAATTAGAAAATTAAATCCAATATCTATATCGGTTAAAGAAAAAACAAATATTGATTTACTTATAAATAAGATAAAAAAAAAATTAGAAAATAAATTTATATCATCAAACGATATTATAATTACAAGAAGCAGGCATAGAGATAATATTGAGAAATGTATTTATCATTTAAAAACTTTTCAAAATAAAAATTCAGAAGAAGAATTTGATAAAGCTGCAGAAGACCTAAGATTAGCAGTTAGACATTTAGGATTAATAGTTGGAAAAGTAGATGTCGAAGAAATACTCGGATCCATTTTTAACGATTTCTGTATAGGTAAATAATTATAAACTAAGAAAACCCCAGAAAGTGGAATAACTAGTATCTTGTAAAATTTAATAACGATAATAAATTAAAGGCATGAAAAATGAGTTATCGTTTGATGTAGTGGTTATTGGTGGTGGTCATGCTGGTTGTGAGGCAGCAGCAGCATCTGCAAGATTGGGAGTTAATACCGCTTTATTCACACATAAGTTTGAAACTATTGGGGAAATGTCCTGCAACCCTGCAATTGGCGGACTTGGCAAAGGTCATTTAGTCAGAGAAATAGATGCCCTAGACGGTGTAATGGGAGAAGTTGCGGACAGATCAGGAATACAATTTAGGCTTCTAAATAGAAGTAGAGGCCCTGCAGTTAGAGGACCTAGAACACAAAGTGATAGATCACTATATAAAAAATTTATGCAAGAAAAACTTGTAAACTATTGTAATTTAAGCATTTATTCTGATCCTGTAATTAGCTTTACATTTAAAAAAAATGCTATAATTGGCTTTAATACTCAATCTGGTAAAGATATCAGATCATCTAAGATAATTCTAACAACTGGCACATTTTTAAATGGTCTTATACATATTGGGGAGAAAAAAACTCCTGCAGGTAGATATGATGAAAAACCATCAACAGGTTTAAGTGAACAGCTAGAAAAGTTTAATTTTAAAGTTGGTAGATTAAAAACTGGAACTCCACCAAGATTAGATGCACGAACAATCAATTTTGAAAATTTGGAAGCACAACATGCAGATGAAGATCCATATTTTTTTTCTTTCTTAACCGAAAAAAATTTAAATAAACAAATCTCTTGCAGAATGACTTATACCAATGAACAAGTTCATAAAATCATTTCCAAAAATATTAAGCGAAGCGCTATGTATTCTGGTAGCATCCAAGGAGTAGGTCCTAGATATTGTCCATCTATAGAAGATAAAATAAAAAAATTCGCTGATAAGAAGCGACACCAAATATTTTTGGAGCCAGAAGGCTTGAATGATAACACTATATATCCAAATGGTATTTCAACTTCATTACCATCTGAGATACAGCAAGAAATATGTAGTAAAATCAATGGTTTAGAGAATGTAAAAATATTAAGGCCTGGATATGCTATTGAATATGATTATATTGATCCAAGAGAGCTGTTCTTAACTTTGGAGACTAAAAAAATTAAAAATCTCTATCTTGCTGGTCAAATAAATGGAACAACTGGATATGAAGAGGCCGCTGCTCAAGGCTTAATCGCTGGAATAAATTCTGCTCTATCTATTAAAGGCGAGGAACCTTTCATACTTGATAGATCAGATGCATATATTGGAGTGATGATAGATGATTTGGTTACAAAGGGTGTAGCAGAGCCATATAGAATGTTTACTTCAAGAGCTGAGTATAGATTATCATTAAGGTCAGATAACGCAGATGTTAGATTAACTCAAAAAGGAATTAATTTGGGACTAGTACTTAAGGAGAGAGCCAAGATATTTAAAGAAAAACATTTTCAATTAACAAAAATTGAAAATCAAATGTCAAAATTACAAATTACACCTTCAAAAGTTGAAAAATATGGTATTAATATCGCAAAAGACGGGGTTAGTAGAACTGCATTCCATATATTAGGTCAAAAATCTGTTAATATGAGCAAAATAAGAGAAATCTGGCCAGAAATTCCATGTGTTTCACGTGAAATAGATGAACAATTAGAGATAAACTCTCATTATAAAGGTTATTTGAAGAAGCAAAAAGCGGATATTTTAGCTTTTAAAAGAGATGAAAATTTATTAATCCCTGATAATATTAATTATGACAGTTTCTCAGGACTATCAAATGAAGTTAAATCAAAATTTAAGAAAATAAAGCCTAAAACAATGGGTCAAGCCCTTAGGATAGATGGAATAACCCCTGCAGCTGTATATATTTTATTGTCTCATCTCAAAAGAAAGTCTATTAAGCATATAGCTTGATTGATTCGTACTTTTTAAAAACAGTCCCAAAATTTAATCTAGATGTTTCACGTGAAACACTCGAAAGGTTAGATGAATATTCAAAAGACATAATTTTGAAAAATAAGGAAATAAATTTAATTAGTAAAAACACAGAAAGCTCAATAAAATCAAGGCATATTGCTGATAGTGTAATAGATTTAAATGGTGAATTAATCTCAAAGCCATCTTCAAGAGAAGAGGCGATGAATATATTAAGAAAATTAAATGGTAATTCACATTATCTAATAAGTTCTGTTTGTATTTCAAAAAATAACTCAATGATTTGGAATCATACTGATAAAGCAAAACTTACTATGAAAAATTTTTCAGACTTAGAGCTAAAAGATTATTTAAACAAAATCTCAGATGAAGCATTATACGCTTATAATGTTTATCAAATAGAGGGAGAGGGAAAAAATTTATTTGAGAAAATAGAAGGTGATAAAGATACAATAATGGGTTTACCAATAACACAGATAAAAACATATATGGAAAATTATAAATGAAAAAATTTTTAGTAATTGGTGATCCAATAGAACATTCACTTTCTCCCAAATTACATAATTATTGGTTCAAACAGAATAATATGGATGCACTATATGAAAAAAAAAAAATTAATGAACCAGAACTGCAGAATATTGTGTCTAAAATCAGAAAAAATGAGATTTTTGGGGCAAATGTAACCGTCCCTTATAAAACAAAAATAATTAAATATTTAGACTTACTAAGCGAGGATGCTGACGCTACCCAATCTGTGAATACAATACTTAAAAAAGAGAACAAAATTTTCGGATTTAATACGGATGTAGATGGTTTTGAATTATCCTTATTAAATTATATCGATAAAATTAAAAATAAAACTGTCCTTATTTTAGGGGCTGGAGGAGTTGCTCCATCTATAATTTATGTTTTAAAAAAAATTAAAGCATCAAAAATTTTAATCACCAATAGAACAAAGATTAAATCAGAAAATTTGAAAACTAAGTTCGGAGATATTGATGTAGTTGATTGGGGAGAGACACCAGCTGCCGATGTCGTAATAAATGTAACAAGCTTAGGTCTTAATCCTAATGATAAAATTAATATAGATTATGATAAAATTGGCAAGGATAAGTTTTTTTATGATGTAATATATAAACCATCAAAAACATTATTTTTAGATGAGGCAAAAAAAAGAGGCAATATAATTGAAAACGGTAAAATGATGTTTGCTTATCAAGCACAAAAAGCATTTGAATTATGGAATAATTTAAAGCCAGAAATTAATGAACAGGTCTTAAATCTTTTAGATGATTAGAATAGCAATATTGGGAGATATAGGTGCTGGTAAAAGTTTTGTTTCTAAACAATTTAATTGTCCAATCTTTAACGCTGATAAAGAAGTTGCTAAAATTTATAAAAATGACAGATCTTGTTACCGAAAAATTAAAAAAGCGTTGCCTAAATATATTATTTCAGATCACTTAGATAAAAAATTTTTACTGAAAGCTGTATTGGATAGTAAAAACAATCTTAAAAAGATTTCAAAAATTGTTCATCCAATTGTTAGAACTAGAATGAATAAATTTTTAATCAAGAATAGTTCTAAAAAATTAGTAGTACTAGACATCCCTTTATATTTAGAAAATAAACTAAATAAGAAAGGAGATGTGTTAATTTTTGTGGAAGCGAAAAGAAAAGATATTCAAAAAAGATTAAAAAAGAGGAAATATTTTGATGAAAAACTAAACAGAAATTTGAAAAGCTTACAGTTATCATTAACCAAAAAGAAAAAATTATCTAATTTTGTTATTAAGAATACATTTAACGTAACAAAAATTAAAAATGATGTTAAAAATATAAAAACTGAAATCTTAAATATATGAAAGAAATAATTTTAGATACTGAAACAACTGGACTATCTGTTAAAGATGGTCACCGTATTGTTGAAATTGGTTGTGTAGAACTTGATAACTTAGTCCCGACAAAAAATATATTTCATTGCTATTTAAATCCAGAAAGAAAAGTATCTGAAAAAGCATTTGAAGTTCATGGCTATTCTGATCAATTTTTATCTGATAAAAAAAAGTTTTTTGAAATAGCAGATGAATTTTTAAATTTTATTAAAGATAAAAAAATAATAATACATAATGCAGAATTTGATATTTCACATTTAAACAACGAACTATCTATTGCCGGTAAACCAGAAATAAATAAAGAAAATACCGTCGATACACTAGACCTTGCTAGAAACAAATTTCCTGGCTCAGGTATAAGTTTGGATGCTCTCTGTAAGAGATTTAGAATAGATAATTCAAAAAGAGATAAACACACAGCATTAATTGATTGTGAACTACTTGCTAAAGTTTATATAAATCTACTAGATCAAAAAGAGCCCAAACTAAATTTTTCAAACTTTGTTGATATTAATTCTGTTGAAATTCAAAATAAAAATATAACTTATTCAAAAAAAATTGTATATCCCACACCAGAAGAACTTAAAAAACACAAGGAATTCTTGAAAAGAGATTTAAAAAAAAATTTTTATTGATTTGACCTTTGTTGGTATAATTTATTAAAATCAATTTCACCTGAAAAATTAGCTTCCGGGAATCCTGAGTTTCTGAGTATTTGAACAAAAGCTTCGCGTATTTTTGGAAAAACTTCAAGCTGTAAATCACAAAGTATAAATTTTTCCATTTCCTTTTTTTCAACATTTGTATCTTCAATTTCAACAACTGTTGAATGGAGAAGTTCAAAGAGTGCTTTTTTTTTACTTTCTTCTACATCTGTGTATTTAAGTTTAGTAAAAACCTCTATCATTTTATTTTTTAATGGTTTTGAGCTTATATCTAAAGTGATTTTATATTTTGATATTCTTTCTCTTGCCAAAAGAAGGGTTTGCACATCTGGTATTTCAACAGACAAATCTTTTGTGTAAGTGAGCATAATTTTATGTTTAACAGGCATTATTTTTCATCCATATCTTTATATTCACCTTCAATAAAATCTTTTTTTTCGTGTGTATTATTTTTTTTATTAAATTTTTTAGAAAAAGCATTAAAGATAAGTTTTCTTGTAATTGGAATAATTAAAAGTAATCCCAAACAATCAGTGGCGAAACCAGGAATAATTAAGAGAATAGCAGCAAATGTTAGGGCGGCGCCTGACACAATTTCATAAATTGGAACTTCATTTTTAACTAATTGGGCCATCCCAGACCTTAGAGTGTTAAATCCCTCGTATCTTGCATAAGCAACCCCTATAATTGCTGTGAGCAAAATTAAACTAATTGTGTTAAAAGCCCCAATTGAGGATCCTATTTTAATAAATAAGTAAATTTCAATTAAAGGAATAGTTAAAATAAGAATTAATACTGAGTTCATTTGTCTATAATGTAAATTGCCAGTTGAAATTAGGCAACATAGTAAATATTATTATCATATGAATTATAGCTTTGAATATATCGATATCATCCTTCTTGCAATGATTGCAGGGTTTATATTTCTAAGATTAAGAGGAATTTTAGGAAAAAAATCAGGCTTTGAAGAAGATATTAACCAAAGCTTTCCCCATGAGACGCCAATAGTCAAAACTGATGTAAAGTTAAACGCTGATACATTTGATGATAATGCTAAAAAAGAATTCTTAAAAGGTGCACAAATTGCTTACGAAACGATTGTCACAAGTTTTTCCGAAGGAAAGTTAAAGGATATCAAATCATTGTTAGGTAAAGAAGTTTATGATCAATTTGACCAAGCAGTAAAAGACAGAAAATCTAAAAATTTATCTTCTAACACTACTTTTATAGGAATTAACTCTGCAGAAATTAAAAATCATGAACAAAATAAAAACATGCTAGAGGTAACCGTCGAGTTTGTAAGTGAAATCATTTCGCATATTAAGGACAAAGAAAACAAAACAGTTTCAGGTGATCCTGAGAAAATAAAAAAAGTTCATGATATTTGGAAATTTTCTAAAGATAGTAGATCAGTAAATCCAAATTGGGTACTAATTGACACCCAAGCTTAATTGACAAAAAAACTTTCAGATAAAGATGAAAAAGACTGGCAAAATTTCTTAGAAAGCTCAGAAAAGCTAGATAACAAAGATAAAGAATCTTTAGATAACCAGAATAGAATTGGAGAGAAAGTTATAGATCTTCACGGATTTACTCTTGACGAGGCAAATCAAAAAGTTTCTGAATTTATCCAAGATTGTTATGATCAAAATGTAATAAAAATAAATATAATAACTGGTAAAGGACTTAGATCAAAAAATTTAGATGATCCATATCAATCTAAAGATTTAAGTATACTAAAGCACTCTGTACCTAGCTTTATTAAAGATAGCCCTCACCTAATGTCAAAAATTATAAAAATTGATCAGCAAGCTGTTGACAGTCCATCAAAAGGAAATTTTGAGATTTATTTAAGAAAGAAATTATAGAATAAATTTAGACAGATCGGTATCTTTTACTAGTTCACCAATATTTTTCTTAATATATTCAGAGTCCACTGTTATTTTTTCACCAGCTCTATCTGTAGCTGTAAAACTAATCTCATCTAGTACTCTTTCGATAATGGTATGAAGACGTCTTGCACCAATATTTTCAACGGTTGTATTTACTTCACTTGCAATATTAGCAATAGTGTCAATGCCATCGTCTGTGAATTCAAGATCTACATTTTCTGTTTTTAAAAGTGCCTTGTACTGTTTTATCAAACTGTTATCTGGTTCTTTCAAAATTCTTTTAAAATCATCACTGTTTAACGCATCAAGCTCAACTCTAATCGGAAGTCTTCCTTGAAGTTCTGGTAAGAGGTCAGATGGTTTTGCT
>CACMRY010000020.1 GCA_902616205.1 uncultured Pelagibacteraceae bacterium | reverse complement strand
CTGATTAAGATGAAATTAATTTGTATAATTAAATTTTTATTTCCACCGTTAAAGACACAATAAATTATTAAAATAAAAAATAATAAAAATTGATGTAATTTATTTTTTGTTAATTTCATTTTTAATTTGGTGATACATTTGTATCAAAAACATTATCAAAATCGCTTGATGTTACAGCTTCATCGTTTTCAATTTTATTTTTGATCGTTTCTACAACTGCCTTTGTGTCACTATTGTTCTCAATTATTTCAACAGCTTTTTCAGGATTTTTCTGAATAATATCAACAATAACTTCTGAGATCTTTTTTTTGTTTGAAGTATTATTATTTGCTGTATCAATAATTTTATTTGATATTGTACCTTTGCTGTTTTCTACGATTTGTTTAACTTTATTGATGTCTTCGTCTGTTTCAGCTTTCTCTACAGCTTTATCTATAATTTTTGAAATATTTTTATCTACTTCAGACGATGTGACTGTTAAGATTTCTAATTTTTCTTCAAAATTTTCTTGTTTACTTAAATTGTCAATTATATTCAAAGCTAATTTTGAATCTGTTTCATCAGTTGTATTACTTAGAGTATTTATTAATTTTGAAGATGTTTCAATTTCAGCTTTTGTTACAATTTCAGCTAAAGTATTTGATAAATCGTCACTATCTTCCAAATTTCCCTCTGCTTGATTTTTTGAAGCGGATATAGCTTGATCGATTATAGTTTGTTGTAGATCTTGATTAATTATTTCAAACTTATCTGGTTTAATCTTAATTACTTCATTTAAAACTTTTGCAGATAGTGATTCTTTTTCATCTTGAGAGTTTTTACTTACTTCTTCAACTACTTTATTTGCTAAATCATCACTAGCAACTGAAACCACTTTTGCAATTAACTCACTATCTTCTTTATTACTTTTGGCAGATTGAACAGCTTTTTCAGTCAGCTTATCGATATTTTCTTTATTATTATCAGATAGTTCATTTAATTTTTCTGAGTCTTTTTCTGAAATTCCAGAAATTACCTCTAGTGATAGATTAGTTTCAGTATCAATTTTATTTATTTCCTCAATCACTTTTGCAGCTGTAGTTGTATCTGTTTTCACAATAATCTCTGTTACTGTATCAGTAAGATTCTCCTCCTCTATAAGTTTACCCTCTTTTTGATCTTTAGTTGCTTCAATTGCTTTTTCAATTAACTCTTCTTTAGTTTCTTCGTTTATAATTTCAATTTTTTCAGGTTCTATATCTACAATTGCTTTCAGAACTTTAATTGATAATGATTGCTTTTCTTCAACAGCTGTTTTGCTTACCTCCTCGACTACTTTATTAGCAAGTTCATCGTTTGCGATTGCTACAACATTAGCGATACGTTGGCTATCTTCTGTGGTATTTTCTGCTTTTTGGATTGCTGAAATAGTTAGTTTTTCTACTTGATCTTTATTTGTTTCTGCTAATACTGCGAACTTTTCTGCACTCTTTTCAGAAATACCTGCGATTACTTTTAGAGATAAATTGGTTTCAGTTTCAACATTAGATACTTCTTCAATCAATTTAGATGCAGTATTATTATCTGTCTTTACAATAATTTCTGCAACGACATCTGTTAAATCATCTTCGATAGCTATGTTTGATTCTGTTTCTTGTTGGGTTTTTACAGCTTCTACTGTTTGTCTAATAACTATATCTTTAATGTCTTCATTAATAATATCAATTTTACTTGGTTGAGACTCAACTATAGCTTTAAGAACCTTTGCTGACAAATCTTGTTTTTCTGTTGTGTTATTTTTACTTACTTCCTCAACAACCTTGTTTGCTATTTCATCGCTTGCTACTGCTACAACTTTAGCAATTAATTCTGAGTCTTCTTTTGTGCTCTGAGCAGATTGAATAGCTTTTTCTGCCAATTTATCTATACTTTCTTTATTGATCTCAGCTAAATCATTTATTTTACTTGAATCTTTATCTGATATTCCAGACATGACTTTTAAGGATAAATTTGTTTCCGTTTCGATGTTTGAAACTTCTTCTATTAATTTAGAGGCTGTATCATTGTCAGTACTTACAATAATTGAAGCAACTGCATCTGTTAAATCATCTTCTAAAGCAATATTTGTTTCATTTTCTTGTTGATTTTTTACAGCCTCAATAGTTTGTTTGATCACCACCTCTTTTATTTCATCATTTATTATTTCAATTTTATTAGGTTGTGTTTCCACTATTGCCTTAAAAACTTTTGCAGATAGGTCCTGTTTTTCATCTGTATTGTTTTTACTTACTTCCTCAACAACTTTATTTGCTAACTCATCAGTTGCTACTGATACAACTTTTGCAATTAAATTTGCATCCTCGTTTGAAGTGGATGCTTTTTCGACTGCTGAAATAGCTAATTTATCAATTTGATCTTTATTTGTTTCAGATAATGTCTGAAGTTTTTCTGGAGATTTTTCAGAGAAATCTGCCATTACTTTTAATGATAATTTCGATTCATCATTGGTATTTTTTTCTGTAATATTATTTATAACAGAATTGATTGTTGCCTCATCTGACTTTGCCATCACTTTGCTCAAAACTTCTGCAGATTTATCTGTTTCTTTTGCTACAATTGTCTCAAATATTTTTTCTTTAATTAAACCAGCACCTTCTGAAGTTGAGGTGGTTATGAACTCATTATCTTTATCTGATAAATTTCCAACCACACCCTCAACTAAAGTATCTTTTGTCTCAATTATTTTTTCAATTGTCTCACCTATATTTTGATCATCGGATTGATCAATTACATCTGATAAAAAAGTAGTATTTTCGTCATTACTGTTTTCAACAATAAAATCTATTTTTTGTTTTTTTTCCTCTTTTATAATTTCTTTTAAAGCTTCAACATCACTTGCATCAACAACTCCGTCATTGTTTGCGTCTTGAAGATTTCCTTTAGCAAGTTTTTCCTCAAGTTGTTGTGTTAATTCGTTTTCGTCAATTTTTGAAACTTTAACTAAAGTTTCATTTACTGATTTAAATTCTTGTTTCTCTTCATCAGATTGGTCACGTTGTGCAATTTCTCTTGTCTCTGTTACCTCAATAACTTGATCTGTAGATGTTAAATTGGTTGTTTGACCTTCTGATGAAATTTCAATTTGGCCAACGCTACCAAAGCTATCTTCTGCAAGAGCTACTTCAGAATTTCCATTTGGTTTAACACTAGCATTAAATCTTGTACCTCTAATACCAAGTGACATATTTGACAAATCTATCAACATTTCACCATTAGCATTTTTAGCAATAGCGCCTGTTTCAATAATTATTTTGCCTTTTCCAACTTTTGCTTGAAATTTTTGTTTTGCACCAGATTTTTCAAACTCACTTACATTAAGTGACGTTAATTCTTTCATCACTATTGTTGTATTATCATCAAACTGAATTGTTGCAGATGAACTTTCTCCAATCAAAATCTCATCTTTAAGATATATTTCATCATATACGTCTAAAATTCTCTCATCTCCCTCTTCTGTAATTGCAATAACTTCACCATTAATTTCAGTGATTGAGCCAATTTTAGTACCTTCAGAAAAAGCTATGTTGATCAAAAAAATATAAAGAAAAAATATTTTGAAAAAAAAATTTCTATAATTTAAAGTGTTGCTTTTATGGCTAACATTCATAGTTTTAAGTATTTAAAATACTCACTAATAATATTAATTTTATATAATATTATTTCATTATTAGTCCTTTTTTTGCCCTTTAAAAGCTTGAAATACAGCCTTTGGAGTATAATGCCTTATGATTATAAATACCTTGTAAACTATCCGAATGATCTTAAAAACTTATCTATATTAAACTCAACAAATAGAGACTTAATTAAAGAAGGATTAAATAAAAATTCATCAAGAAATATACTTAATATAAATTATTGGAATTATAACTTAATAATTGACAGTTACTCCAAGGAAAAAAATAAAGATTTTGAAAAATCATTTATTAATCTATTCTTTTTGACAAAAAATAATCAATCAAAAAATATTGATCTTAAAAAATATTTTGTCACTAATTACAAATTTTTTAGTGAAAAAAATAAAAAATTAATTTTAGATAATTATTAAAATATAACTTTAAATTAATTGCTATTCAGATAATGTCCTTGTTAAACACTTTATTATAAATGAAAAAAGCACTTATAACTGGGATTACAGGTCAAGACGGTTACTATTTAACAAAATTATTACTTAAAAAGGGTTATGAGGTTCATGGGATCAAAAGAAGAACTTCTTTAATAAACACTCAAAGAATAGATGAATTTTTTAACAATAAGAATTTGCTTAATAAGAAATTTACTCTTTACCATGGAGATATGACAGACAGCTCAAGTTTAATTGGAATTTTAAATAACGTTAAACCTAGCGAGATTTATAATTTAGCAGCTCAAAGCCATGTTCAGGTTTCATTTGAAATACCAGAGTACACTGCAAACTCCGATGCAATAGGAGTTTTAAGATTATTAGAAGCTGTAAGATCTGCAAATTTAATTGATAGAACAAAAATTTATCAAGCATCAACATCAGAACTATATGGAAAAGTTAGAGAAATACCTCAAAATGAAAAAACACCTTTCTATCCTAGAAGTCCTTATGCAATTGCGAAGCAATATGCGTATTGGATTGTAGTAAACTACAGAGAAGCATATAACCTTTTTGCTTGTAATGGTATATTATTTAATCACGAGTCTCCTTTAAGAGGAGAAACATTTGTAACAAGAAAAATAACTATTGGATTATCAAGAATAAAACTAGGTCTACAGAAAGACTTAGTATTAGGAAATTTAAATGCAAAAAGAGATTGGGGTCATGCTGAAGATTATGCTGAAGCGATGTGGAAAATGATGCAATTAAAAAAACCTGAAGATTTCGTCATCGCGACAGGAAAACAATATAGTGTTAGAGATTTTGTAAATAATTCTGCAAAAAACTTAGGAATGAAAATTAAATGGGTTGGTAAAGGAATTAATGAGAAAGGAATAGATAAAAAAACGGGCAAAACCATTGTTAAAGTTGGAAAAAGATACTTTAGACCAACTGAAGTGGATACCCTTTTGGGAGATGCTAGAAAAGCTAAAAAAATTCTTAAATGGAAACCAAAAATTACTTTTAATCAAATGGTAAAAGAAATGATTGAAAGTGATTATAATGATCAAAAAAAATTAATTTCATAACTTAATGAAGAAAATATTTATTGCAGGCCACAAAGGTATGGTTGGATCTGCAATATTTAGAAAGCTTAAAAATAACTCTAACAAAATAGTGTTAGCTGATAAAAAAAAACTTAATCTTCTTAATCAAAAATCTGTATTAAGTTTTTTTAAAAGAAATAAATTCGATGAAGTATATTTATGCGCAGCTAAAGTTGGCGGAATTCACGCAAATAGTACTTATGTAGCAGATTTTATATATGAGAATTTACAAGTACAAAATAACTGTATTCATTCTGCTTATTTGACAAAAGTCAAAAAATTAATGTTTCTAGGTTCTTCATGCGTATATCCAAAAAAGCCGAGGATACCAATCAAGGAAGAATATCTATTAACTAGCGAACTTGAAAATACAAATGAGATGTATGCCATTGCAAAAATAGCAGGTCTTAAAATGTGTAAAGCTTATAATTCTCAATTTAAAACTGATTTTAGGGCTGTAATGCCGACCAATCTTTATGGTCAAAATGATAATTACGATAGTTTAAATAGCCATGTACTAGCAGCCTTAATAAAAAAAATTGTTTTAGCAAAAAAACAAAATAAAAAATCATTTATAGTTTGGGGCACAGGAAAACCAAAAAGAGAATTTTTACATGTGGATGATTTATCTGATGCAACTGTAAAAATAATGAATATGAGTAAGAAAAAATATAATAAAGTAGCTGGAGAAAAATTTCCTTTTATAAATGTTGGTAGTGGATCAGATATTTCAATTAAAGATCTCGCAAAAAAAATATCCAAAATAGTAGGATTTAAAGGAAAAATGATTTTTGATAAATCTAAACCTGATGGGACATTTCGAAAACTAATGGATAATACAAAATTAAGAAAAATTAAATGGAAACCAAAAATTTCTCTTAATTCTGGAATAAAAAAAACAATAGTGGATTTTAAAGCTACTATTTAACTTCATCTTTTTTAACCTCTTTTGGTGGAGGAGGTCTTTTCTTTTTCTTTTCTATTTCGTTTGGATTGTCAAAATTAATTGCCATACAAGTTATATCATCCCTTAGTTTTGGTATGCCCCAATTTAAAGTGGACGTTACTTTTTCAACTAGATCTTTAGGCGTTATAGTTTCCATTTCTTTTACGACATTTTCAACACCTTCCGCTCCAAATTCTTTACCGTTTGGAAGGTATCCTTCGGTTACTCCATCTGTGTAAACAACAAAAGTTTTGTCCTTAATATTTATTGTATTTGATTTGACCATTGACTCTGCAAAATATTTCATAATTCCTATAGGAGGTAAATCAGATTGAATAAATTCAAATTTTTTTGATTTATCAAATAACATTATGCTTTCATGACCAGCATTTATAAATGTTAGATCCCCTGTTTTTGGATTAAATTTTCCAAATACTGCAGTTACAAACATTCCTTTAAATTTTGCCTCAATAATTTCGTTATTTACACCAAATACTACTCTCTCAAGCGGAAATTTAAGATTTGAGAGTGTTCTAAAAATAGAGGAAGCTTTAGCCATATACATACCAGCCTTAACTCCTTTTCCTGAAACATCTGCTAATGTAAAATAATATTCCTCAGGTCCAACTTTCATTACATCAAAATAATCACCTGACACATCCCGAGCTGGTATATTTTTTGCATAAACAAAATTTTCAAATGCTGAAATATCTGGAAATAAACTTTTTTGAACTCCTCCAGCTAATTCTCTTTCTTTAAGTAGTTTTGCCTCTTTTTGAAGATTTTGTAATGCAATTTTATTTTCTTCTAAAAACCTAAAATAAAGACCTGTTAAAAATGTTATTGAAATCATTATCATTGGATAACTGACATCAATCAATTCTGATCTTAGTCTATAAATTAATAATCCAATAACAAAGATAATAATTAAACCTGCAAATATGATACTTAAACTATACTTTGGTTTTATTTTTTGAGAAATTATAAACGCTGCAATTGATATTATAATTGAAAGAATAAGCTCAAATATAAAAATACCATCGTTTCTTTTTAAAAAGTTATTATTTAAAAGATTTTCTATTACATTTGCATGAACCTGTACTCCAGGCACTGTTTCTCCTGTTGGTATTTTTACTGTATCAAATAGGCCTTTTGCTGATGCTCCAATTAAAACATATTTATCTTTAAAGAAATCATTGTCAAAATTACCTTCAAAGACTTTTTCTGCTGAAATATAACTGCTGTTAATTGATCTGTTGTATTTCACCCAAATTAATGAGTTTTTATCAGTTTTAAACTCATATGGTCTAATAGTAATATTTTTTATGCCATTCTCATTCAAGTTAGTAATAATAGTTCTTTTCTTCTCGCCCACCCTAATCATTTCTAATCCGAATGTTGGAAATAGTTTTTCATTAAATACCATGATTAAAGGTAAGGATCTGACAACAGCATCACTTTGAGTAATATAATTAATAGAACCTAATCCTTTTACATTTTTTTCTAAAGCAGGAAGTGAACCTAAAGAATATTTATAATTATAAACATAATTTTTTATATTTCCTCCCTTTGCAAATATTCTTGCTTTACCCTTTCTATCAAACGTACCTTTTGTGGGAACCAAGCTTCCAAATACTGCTAAAACAGATTTTGTTTCTTTTAAAATTTTCTGAAATTTTGCGTCATGGCCTTCAATAGAATTTAAAAGATTAAGGGTGTAACTATCTTCTATCGAATAAGTTTTAATAATTTCCTCTGGTGATTGTTTGTCTTTTTCAGAGAAAAATATATCAAGACCAACTGCTTTTGGATTATTTTGATTTATGTTTTGTAAAATTTCTGAAAATATGTTTCTGCTCCATGGAAATTGACCAAATTTAGCAAGACTCGGTTCGTCAATATCTACAATTACAATATTGTCCTGTTTTTTATTATATTTAAAAATTTTTTGATAAGAGTCGAAGCTTATATTTGAAATAGATTTTACAAATTCTGGATTTTGTAACCTTAAAAGAATTAACAAAATTAAAACTATAGAAAATGATATGTAGTTAATATTTTTATCAATTATTGGATGTGAAAAAAAATTGTTAAAAACTTCTTTGATTTTGATCAAAAATTCTTTTGACTTATTTACTTTTTTCTCTTCAGTATTTTTTTCTTCGCTCACAAAATAAACAATAACATCTGATGGATGATTAAAAAATTAATAATATAAAGTTTTATATAAAATAGCCTAATATGAACTATAAGTTAAAAACAAACTATATGATCGATATTTATTGGTCTTTTAATACCAAATTTTTCATCTACTTCATGCTGGTGGATATGATGTGAATGAACGAAAACAGGAATCAGTAAATTGGAATTAGTTTTTAAAGTATAAATAAAGTTTGTTCCTCTAAATTTTCTATCGACAACCTCTAATTTTAAGTTGCTTTGATCATCATGTTCTAAATCTTCTGGTTGTAATAACAGTTGAACATCAGATCCATTGGGATAATGTTTTATAAAATTACCCTTTATTGTTCCAAGATCTTTATTTTCTAAACTATTTTCACCTGTAACTTTAGCTGGAATTAATATTCCTCTATTTAAAAAGTTTACTACCTCAATTGAATTTGGAAAGTGGTATACATTATAAGGATCATCATACTGCTTTAGCTGACCGTTTAAAATAATCCCACATTTACTTCCTAAATAAAAAGCCTCATAAGAGTCGTGTGTAACAATAATAGTTGTTATTTTTGCATTATTTAATATTTGCTTTAATTCCACTTGTATTTCCTCTTTAAAACTTTGATCAACGTTAGATAAAGGTTCATCTAACAACAATAAATCTGGTTGTGAAATTAAAGACCTAGCTAGAGATGCTCTTTGAGCTTCACCAGCACTTATTTCATGAGGATATTTATTTAATATATTTTTAAGATTTAAAAATTTGATTACATCCTTTTGGTTTATTTTTTTCTTTTTTCCTATTTTTCGATTTGATCCTAGCTCAATATTTTTCTCAACATTAAAATGTGGAAATAATGAATTTTCTTGGAATGATAAAGCTATGTTGCGGTACTCAGGTTCTATATGTTTATCTTTTGATGATAGAATTTTATTTTTTAATTTGATCTGCCCTGATTTAATTTTTTCAAGGCCAGCTATTGTTCGTAATATTGTAGTTTTACCTATTCCTGAAGGACCAAGAAGACAAATAATATCACCTTCGTTTTCTATTGATAGATTTACATTATTAACTTTATTTTTTCCTCCAGCTGTAAAAGATACATTTTCAATTTCAAAAAAATTTTCAGGCATCAGTCTTTCAGTATATATCTAGATGTAATCAAAATAAAAGTACTTGCAATTAAAATTAGAAATAAAGATGGCACAGCTGCTGCTTCTAATAAGTCTTGAGAAGCATATATATAAGCGGTGGTAGCAAAAGTTTCAAAATTAAAAGGTCTTAATATTAAGGTAATAGGTAATTCTTTAATTATCTCTATAGATATAAGTATACCAATTAAAAATATAGAGTTTCTTAAATATGGCACATGAATACCTAAAAATGTTTTTATTTTTGAATAACCTAGTAAATAAGAACTTTCATCAATAGATCTATTAATTCTCTCATACCCAGATTTTAAACCATTATATGCTAAAGAATAAAATCTAATAAAGTATATAATTACCAAACCTATTATAGACCCAATAAATATTTTTTTTATTGAGCTTAATTCATAATATTTAATTATGTTGTTATCAAACCAAGCAACAAAAGTTATGAAGGCTACAGCTAAAATTACACCTGGAATTGCATAACCGGTAATTGAAAACATTGTGAGAAAATTTAGAAATTTACTTCTTGTTACTCTATTTCCATAATTTGCAATAAATGAAAATATGATAAGCACAGCACTGGATAAAAATACGAGATAAATTGTATTTATTAAAAGTTGTAAAATATTTAAATCTAACAAATTTTTAGGAAAAATAATTGTCCAGTAAAACATTTGCAAAACTGGAAATAAAAAACTTATGAAAAATACTAGAAAACAAACTGAGAAAGCAAAAATAGATTTTGAACCTTTGAGATTAAGTTTTTTCTTTTGTTTTACTCCTCCTCTTGATGGAGAGTGATACTGCGCTTTTCTTCTTGATATATGTTCAATGAAAAATAATCCTAAAATAAATAGTAACAGAAAAAACGACAATTGATTTGCAAAAGCTAAATCATCAAATGATATCCATGAATCATAAATTCCAGTTGTTAGAGTAGAAATTCCAAAGAAGGATACCGCTCCAAATTCAGATAGTGTTTCCATAGCAACCAAAGCTAATCCAGCAACTATTGCTGGTCTTGCTGAAGGTAGTATTATTGAGAAAAAAACTTTTGATCTCGAAAAACCAAGATTTTGTCCTAATTCTAAAAGATTTTGAGATTGATAGTGAAAGGATGCTCTTGTTAAAACATAGACATAACCAAATAAAGAGAAGGATATTGATAAAATAGCACCAAGCATACCATCAAATTTCGGAATTAATTTATTATATTCTCCTGGTCCTAAAATAGATTTTATTATCGAATATAAAGTTCCAAAGTTTTCAAAAAAAGCTGTTAATGAGTAAGCATATATATAAGCTGGAACTGCAAAAGATAATATTAGAGCCCATTTAAAAAATTTAACACCAGGAAAATTATAAAAGGAGACTATATATGCACACCCAACTCCTATTATAAGTGTAAATATTAAAACACCAAATAAAAGTATAAATGAATTGATTATATATTCGTATAAAAAGGTACTTTTAAGTATTTCAAAGTAATTTGAGGTATCTTCAAAAAAACTTGAGAAAACAGTTAATATTGGAATAGATACAACAATTGAAACTAATAAAGATGAAATGTACCAAGTGTTTATTCTCATATTATAATCCGCCTTATAATCATGAAAACTAAAAGTGTCCATGCGAAAGGAGAAACCTTAGCATGGACACATGTCTAGAAAATCAAAAATTAAATACTTTTAGGATGTGCGGAACCTCCTTGTTTTTAATTTCTGTTAGTTTTCTATTATTTATTCTTTTACTGATTTTTTTACACTCCATAGAACATGCAGGACATCCTGTAGAAGATTTATTATAATCAATATTAGACATAAATTTTTTGTTCATGTTTTTCTTATTTCCATCCTGCAGCAAGCATAACTTCTAAAGCGTCAGCTTGTTTAGCTCCATATGTTTTAACTGAAGTTTTATTATCTTGTTTAAAACTCAGATCTTTTCCTGGAACTAAGTCATTTGCTGAAACCCCTGAAATCATTGGATACTCAAAAGTATTATTAACAATATGATTTTGTGCTTCAGCAGTTAATAAAAACTCAACAAGTTTTACAGCATTGGATTTATTTGGAGCATGCTTCAACATTCCAGCTCCACTAATATTCATATGTGTTCCTCTATCTTGTTGATTTGGAAAAAAAGGCATTACTTTTTTTGCTGCTTCTTGTTGCTCAGCACCTTTTTTACCAGATAACATTAATGCATGATAATAAGTGTTAGCTACAGCAATATCTGCTTCTCCTGCTGCTACTGCCATAATTTGAGCTCTATCATTTCCTTTAGGTGTTCTTGCCATATTACCAACAACCGATTTAGCCCAATTAGCTGTACTATTTTTTCCATTATTTTTTACTAAAGATGCAACTAAAGATTGGTTATAAATATTATTTGATTTTCTTATAACTAATCTACCTTTCCATTTTGGATCAGCTAGACCTTCATAAGTCATACCATTTAACTCATTTGCACTTACTCTTTCTGGTGAATAATAAATTATCCTTGCTCTCTTAGCTATTCCAGTCCACTGAGTACTTCTAAACTGACTTGGTACGACATTTTTTATTGCCTTTGACCACCCAGCCTTTTGAAGCATTCCCTTAGCTTGAAATGCACCTAATCTTCCAGCGTCAGCAGTGATGTATAAATCTCCTACACAATCAGCTCCCTCTTCCATTATTCTTTTTTGAAGAGCTTTATCTTTTCCTGATACAACATTAAAAAAGAAGAGAAAAAAGAAGTTGATTTGGAAGACGAGATAAAAAAAATATTCTCTTAAGTTAGTTTTACATTATTAATCAAACTATGTAATTAATCCTATTAAATGAATAAACCAAAACTAAAAATAAAAGATATTGCAATAGTAATCTTAACTTATAACTCTGAAAAAATAATTAAAAAAACTATACAAAAGGCAAAAGAGATATCCAAAAACATAATTATTGTAGACTCTTTCTCAAATGACAAAACACTCAAAATTGCAAAAAAATTAAATTGTAAAATTATAAGAAGAAAATTTTTAAATTATACAGACCAAAGAAATTTTATTATAAAGAAATGTGATAGAAATTTTTTATGGCAGTTACATATAGATGCAGATGAAATACTAAGCAGCAAACTTGTTAAAAACATTAAAGAAATCATAAAAGTCAATAATCAAAACTATTCATTTATTATTAAAAGAAAAGTTTATTTTCTAGGAAAGTTATTGAAATTTGGTGGTGCATCAAATTGGCATTTACGGTTATTTCCTTCAAAATCAACAATAGTAGAAAGTAAATTATATGATCAACATTTCATATCTTTATTAAAAACAAAACCTGTTAAGGGATGTATTTATGATAGGAATATAGACGATCTTAACAGTTGGATAGATAAACACAATAGATGGAGTAGTTTAGATATTATCAATAACCAAAAAAGTAAACAAGAAGTCTTAAAAGGTAATATTTTTGGAAACAAAATTCAGAGGTTAAGATTTTTTAAAAATCTTTATTTAAGATTTCCAACTTCAATTAGACCCTTTATGTTATTTATTTATAAGTATTTTATTCTTTTAGGTTTTTTAGATGGTAAAGTAGGATTTTATTATTGTTTTTTTAATTCTTTATGGTTTAGGGCATTAATAGATGCAAAAAATTATGAAAAAAAAAAAAATAAAAAATTATAAATTTTTAAGAATAATTACTTCCTTAAATCCAAAATTTGGTGGTCCTGCTAAAGGTATAATAGACTCCTCTGAAGATTTAATTTCAAAAGGACATAATGTAACCATCGTAACATTAGATAAAAAAGCTAAAAATGCTAATAAAAAAAGTAATTTTAAAATTATAAATTTTAAAAATTATATAGGAGAAAATTATAAGTTCAGTCTAAATTTTTTTAAATGGTTATTTAAAAAAAAAAATGATTTTGATTTTATAATCATACATGGTCTGTGGCAATTTCCATCATTAGCAGCAAGGTTATTACTTAATGGAAATTACTATGTTTTCTCGCATGGTCAGTTAGATCCTTTTTTTAGTCAAAATTGGATAAAAAAAATTAAAAAACAAATTTATTGGTTTTTAATTGAAAAAAGAAATCTTATTAATTCTAAATCTTTGTTGCTAACTTCATTAGGTGAGAAATATAGTCTAAATAAAACTTATGTTAATTGTGAAGGAGTTAAAAAAAAAGTCGTAGGTTATGGGATTAGAAAACCAATATTTAATAGTTCAAAAGCTCGTTTATTATTTTATAAAAAACTTCCTTACCTTAGAAATAAAATTTTTTTCTTATTTTTGGGTAGATTTGACAAAAAAAAAGGATGTGAAATTTTAATAAAGTCTATCAACAAAATAAGAAACAATTTTAAATATAAAGTTTTATTAGCAGGCCCTGGTTATGGCGAAAATCATCAAATTTTGTTAGAAAAACTTGTTACAAAATATAAATTGCAGGATCAGATTATATTTTCAAAACCTTTGTATAATGAGGAAAAATGGGGGGCTATATCAGAGTGTAATTGCATGTTGTTATCTTCTCATGGGGAAAATTTTGGCATTTCTCTTGTAGAATCATTATCTTTAAGCAAACCTGTTATTACTACAAACAAAGTTAATATCTCAAAAAGAATTATGAAATATAATGCTGGAATTATTTCTAAAAATAATGTGGCAAGTTTTAGTAAAAGCTTAAAAAAATATATAGATTTAAGTCAAAAAAAAAAAAATTATATGTCTAGACAGGCATTTAAATGCTTTGATATCCATTTTAATATCTCATCAAAAAAAAATTCATTATTAAACTTTTTTGATAAGCAAATTTAATTATTATTAATTTTTAACAAAATTTTTTATTGAGGTTAAATAATCTGCCTTTAAGATCTTGGTAACTTTTATATTTCCTCTTTTTGCTATTTTTTTTCTAATTTTTTCATTTTTAAGATAAAATTTACATTTACGATAGCAATCTTTTGCACTATTAAAAAAAATTGCCTCTTTGTTTTCAATAAAATATTTTTTATGTTCCTTAGACCTTTTTGCAAATAATAATGTACCTATTGCTGGTATCTCAATTGATCTCCTTGTTATACCATCAAAATTATCTTTTGAAGGTAGGCATATAGAAATTTTTGCTGATTGAATAATTTTTGAATAAAGAGGATGGGATATATGTCCAAGAGCGATGTAAGGTTTAATTAGATTATAATTTGGATCTTTGTTCCATCTATTACCATATATTTTTATTTTTAAACCATAATCAATTAATTTTTTAAAAAAAACACCTCTTTCTGGAAACCAAGTTGCAATTATTGATATATCACAAGATAATTTTCTAAGTTCTTTTAATGATAACTTTTTTCTAGAGTGCACTCCTTTTTGATATGGAGGATTAATAAGTTTAATATTCTTTACACCAAACTTATTACCCATTGTTACTCTTGATTGATAGTATGTTCCTGTTGAATCATAAAATTTTGCAGCCTCTAGGTACAATTTCCATCTATTTTTATCTCTTTTTCCAAATGGATTATCACTTATTAAAGTTATTATTTTATTGCATTTTTTTTTTAAGCTTAATAATAAACTTCTCCCAATATATGATGATGAAGTAGAGCTAACATAAATAATGTCGTAATGTTCCTTAATATTTGACAAAAAAAAACGATTTAATAATGGTTCAAGAATTTTAGGATTTATATGGTAAAAAATTCTTTTAGTTATGGATGGCATTAAAAAAAATTTTTCTGGGTTAAAAATTTTTACATTTCTATAAATTTTTTTGAGCGCTAAATATTCAAAATAAGAATTTGTTTTTGTTCCGTCACTACGTTTAAAACCATTTATGTATAGAACTTTCATAATTGTTTTTTTTGCAAAAAACTTTCAACTAAGTTATCTAATTTTTCCACATAATTTTCCCATGTGTAGAAATTTGAAAATTTAATAGCATTTTCTGAGAATTTATCCTGTAAATTTCTATTTTCTGCAATAATATTCAGTTTTTCTACAATAGCATTCGTATCCCTTATTGGAATTACAAAACCACATTCATTCTGTTCAACTATTTCCAATGCACCAGTGTTTTCTGAAACTATAACTGGACATCCAGAAGTCATTGCCTGCAAAGTCACTGTTGCCAATCCCTCCTCTAAACTGGGCAACACAAATGTATTGGATATATTTAAATAATAATTAATTTCTTTGTGAGTTTTAACTCCTAGATAAATAATACTTCCATCATTTTTTTTTTTTAATAAATTCCGAAAAAAAACTTTATCCTTAGTTTCAGGTCCAATTATATAAAGTTTTTTATGTGGATGTTTGAATTTAATAAAACCTTCTATTAAATAATGGAGACCTTTTCTAATTGACAATTGTCCTATAAATAAAACATTAAATTCTTCACTACTTTTTTTAATATTTTTTAATTGATAAAAACTATTTAGATAAGAACCAAAATTTATCACACTTGATTTATTTATGTTATGTTTTAAGAAAGTTTTTTGAACAAAATTTGAAGGAACTAAAATTATATCTGCGTTTTCGTATTCTTCTATTTCTCTTTCAATAAACCAATTATTGATAGGTTTATAATTTAAACCTAAATCATTGTATTCTTCTCGCAAAATTTCATCTTGAAAAATAATATGAGATGAGGATCTCTCACAAATATAGATTTTATTTTTTTTTTTTATTAATTTTCCTGTTTCAAGTCCAGTTTTAGATAAACCCAAATAAATGTCAGATTCATTTATATATTTCTTAGTTTTACGATCAATATTTTTAACGTTTAAAATATTTAAATAATCATGAATAAAATTAAATTTTGGTGAATTAGGGAAGAAATATTTTATAAAGTTTATAAAATAACAAGTCTCAATTAATTTTATCGGTATATCTGAATCTCTTAATTTAAAAAAGGGAGAACCACAAACTAATTTTGAAAGTTTGTTATTTTTATATAATACTTTAGCAACTTCTGGATGGTGAAACTTCCTAGAATTTGACAGTAAATATTTAAACTTATTCATTATGCTTTTTAAATAAAATATCTCTTTGTTTGAAATTTGTTTTTTTAATAAAATTCCATTTTGATGTTTTCATTACTCTGAAATTAAATTTTTTTAAAAACTTTATAATTAATTCCTCTGTAGCTTGTGTCTTATACATCTCACTTTCAGTCACTTCTAATAATATATATTCAGTTTGTTTTAGCATTAGCTCTGATCCTTTTAAAACTTCCAGCTCATATCCCTGTACATCTATTTTTATTAAAATCGGTTGCTTAATATTTTTATTTTCAAAACAATCATCTAAAGTATTTATTTGTATGGGTCTATTTTCTTTAATATTGTAATTTTTATTTTGATTATTAACTTCATTAATTTTTAAAAAAGATGAACTATCTTTTCTTAATGTAATAAAAAAGTTTTTTAAAGAAGCTTCACTTCCTAAAGCAAAATTATAAAAATAAATATTTTGTTTAAAACTGAAAAATTTTTTTTGTTTATCCATCATTTCTTTGATTGGCTCAAAGGAATACGCGGTTCTACCTGGAAACATTTTTTCTATTAAAATTAAAAATTGTCCTTTATTTGATCCAATATCGATTATTGTATTTGGAGGCTGAATATCTTTTAATAAGATTTCATGCTCAACTGTTGCGGCTATACCACTAAGCAACCCTTTAAAAAATAATTTTGATTTACAAAGTTTTAAAATTTTATTTATCAATTATTTTCTTATTATATTGTTATAAAATTTAAATGAATAGTAACTATAGATAATTAAAGATGTTAGACTAGCTATTAAAAAAATTTTTAAAATATAAATATAATCATAACCATTTCTTAAGCAAAAATAGGAAATTATTAATGCTATAATGGATAATATAGTTTCATAAAGCACAGGTTTAAAAAAATTATTAGCAGATTTTAGAATACTTGATATTGTTGATTGTAATAAATAAAATACTGCATTTAAAACAATTAGTATTAGTAAAACAAAATTAAAATCATAAACATAATTGGTCCACAGATTATAAATCTTACCACCAATAGTTAATGAAAATAAAGTAAATATTATCAATAGCACTAAAATAAGAAAAATATGTCTAAAATAATTTTTTTTTATTAGTGAAGAAGCTTTTCTTCCAATCGCTTCAGAGTATTCATAAATTCCAACATGGTTAAAAATCCCTACAAATGCTATAGGCAAGAAATAAAATAATGTCTTTGAAGTTGAAATTAGTCCAACTACTTCAGCTGAGTAAAAGATGCCTAATATTACAACAAACAAATTATGTTTTACTATTGCTGAAATAGTCTCTGCATAAAAACTTAAAGATAATTTAAAAAGTTTGAATGAAGTTTTTTTATTTATTAACTTTACTGATAATTCTACATGTTTTTTATTAACAAGAAAATAATAGTAAAGTACTGATGTTCGTATTATCGATACAACAAAGTAAATAATCGCTGGATAAATTAGACTGTCAAA